>NZ_JNAA01000107.1:0-18098 GCF_000696055.1 Exiguobacterium sp. AB2 | reverse complement strand
AAACAAGCGCTTCCGTTATGGGTAGCGCTTGTTTTTTGGTATATTAATGACGTAGGAATACACAATAATTTCACATTTCGTTCATAAGTTTGAACAAGCAATGAACGGAGGTGCGATACAATAGACATGATGAATCATGTCTAGAGAGGAGGGGAAAGATGAGGTTCGATAGTATTGATGCGCGAAAGTCGCTCACGGAACGACAATACGTCGATACGCTCGTCGTCCCGCTCGTCGAACTCGCGTTCGACGAGGAGATGGTCCGTAAAGCTGAAGGGAACGAGGTCATCCAGGCGGTGGCGCTCGAGACGGAACGACAGCTCTCTGGACGAACGATGCTCTGCCCGACGCTTAGTTACGTCGACGTGGAAACCGGCTCTTTACTTGCGGAGACCGTCCTCGAGAGAGCGACGGCGTCGGGTTTCTCTCACGTGTTGTTCATCTCTTCAGACGTCCGCTTCAAAGCGTTCGATTTACCGATCATCTTCGTGCCGCCGTTAGCGTTGAAAGGGATGTCGGGCGAGCAGTCGCACACGATGGTTCAAAATTTTGCGACACAAGTCATCACAGAGCTTTCTGCCCGTTGGATGGCGACATGAAGCGGTTGACGTAGAGGTTTTATTGATATACTATTTTGTTGAGTGAGAAATTTTTGTGAAGAATGCATAAAGAATTATGGGGTTATGCACACGAATGAGGGGGGAACGAAATGGTTCAAAAAGGGTCAAAAGTCACGCGCCGTCAGTTCTTAACGTACACACTGACTGGAGTAGGTGGCTTTATGGCGGCAACATTGATCAGTCCGATGGTCAACTTTGCAATCGATCCGGTACTTAAAAGATCGGATGCGGGTGACAAAGTTCGAGTGATGAGTCTCGATGACATCACGACTGAGCCGCAACGTGTCGACTTTAAAAAACAAACGCAAGATGCATGGTATGAGTTCGAAGAGACGCTCTCAGCATGGGTCTTCAAAGATGAGAGCGGAGAGGTGATCGCCTTGTCTCCGATCTGTACGCACCTCGGCTGTCAAGTAGGATACGGCGGCGATCCGACGCGTCCAACAGAATTTTTCTGCCCGTGCCACTTCGGTCGTTATACGAAGGACGGGACGAACATTCCAGGTACGCCTCCGACATCACCACTTGCCCGTTATGAAAAAGAAGAAAAAGACGGATTCCTATACTTGGGCAGTCCGGTCATACAGTTGTGAGAGGGGGAATAGCCGATGTTACAAAAAATTTATGATTGGGTCGATGAACGCGTCGACATCACGCCGTTATGGCGCGACATCGCTGACCATGAAGTACCAGAACACGTCAACCCTGCCCATCACTTTTCAGCATTTGTCTATTGCTTCGGCGGTTTGACGTTCTTTACGATCGTGATTCAAATCTTGTCAGGGATGTTCTTGACGATGTATTACGTACCTGACATCATCAACGCGCACGCGTCGGTCTACTACTTACAAAACGAGATCGCACACGGTCAAATCGTCCGTGGGATGCATCACTGGGGCGCATCGGTTGCGATCGTCATGTTGTTCTTGCATACGCTCCGCGTATTCTTTACAGGCTCTTATAAAAAGCCGCGCGAACTCAACTGGGTCGTCGGCGTCTTGCTCTTCTTCGTCGTCTTGGCGCTCGGTCTCACAGGTTACTTGTTGCCTTGGGATATGAAAGCGTTGTTCGCGACGAAAGTTACGCTTCAGATTGCTGAGAGTGTCCCGGTCATCGGTGGCATCGCCAAAACGCTTCTCGCCGGTGGTGAGATCGTCGGCGCCCGGACGCTCACGAACTTCTTCGCCATTCACGTCTTCTTCTTACCGGC
This sequence comes from Exiguobacterium sp. AB2, assembly GCF_000696055.1. Classification (NCBI taxonomy): domain Bacteria; kingdom Bacillati; phylum Bacillota; class Bacilli; order Caryophanales; genus Exiguobacterium; species Exiguobacterium sp. AB2. Next base: position 16,268 of record NZ_JNAA01000107.1, on the reverse strand, counting down.
GGCCTTGTTCGGACTCCTTGGGGCTCACTTCTTGATGATTCGTAAACAAGGAATATCTGGACCGCTTTAAGCCGATTCGAAGACAAAAAGGAGGAGAAACGATATGCATCGCGGTAAAGGGATGAAATTTGTGACCGACTCTCGAGTAGGAATCTCGAATCGGAAACAGAACATTGCAAAAGACTATTCAGAATACCCAGGACGCACAGAAGCGTTTTGGCCGAACTTCTTGCTTAAAGAGTGGATGGTCGGATCAGTCTTCTTGATCGGATTCATTGCTTTGACGATTGTTAAAGCTGCGCCACTTCAAAACATCGCTGATGCGACGAACACGTCATATATTCCGCTTCCGGACTGGTATTTCTTGTTCTTGTATCAATTGCTCAAATATCAGTTTGCAGCAGGGGATTGGATTTTACTCGGTACGGTCATCATGCCGGGAATCGCCTTCACGGCGCTTTTGATTGCACCATGGCTTGACCAAGGGCTCGAGCGCCGACCGGCGAGACGCCCAGTCTCGACAACGTTCATGTTGCTTGGTATCCTTTCAATCGTCTACTTGACGTGGGAGTCGGTACAAACGACGCACTGGGACCAAGTCCATGAGCAAGGTATCCTTGTCGTCCCGGGTGAAGGCCCAGAGATTGACACGGCGGCCCCGGGTTATGAAATCTATGCGGCCCAATCATGTGTCAACTGTCACGGTCAAAACCTAGAAGGTGGCGCTGCAGCCCCACCGCTCGTCGGTACGACTTACTCGGCAGAAGAGATTGCCGAAATCTCTGTGAACGGGATTGGCGCGATGCCAGCCGGTCAATGGGACGGTTCGGATGAAGATCTTCAAGCTATGGCTGAATTCATCGCTTCATACGGTGAAGGCGGCGAAAACAACCAGTAATCCAACGCGTGCGGTCCAATTGGGCCGCGCGTTTTTACTTTCCCTTCGGCTCGCGCTACAATAAGGAAAAAAGGACGGTTTGAACATGTTACATAACGTTTGGTATCCTTTCTTGAGACATAAAACAGTGCTCAGCGTGTTGTTCGTCATCAACTTGCTCGGTACGATTTACGGTTACATCTGGTACGAGCCACAACTGCGGGATACGCCGCTCATCTACTGGCCGTTCGTGCCGGATAGTCCGACGGCTTCGCTCTTCTTCACGGTCGTGCTCGGTCTTTGGATTTTCGGCAAGCGATCGCCACTCCTAGAGACGCTCGCCTTCATTACTTTAATCAAATACGGTGTCTGGGCCGTCGTCATGAACGTCTTGTTTTTACGGACGCTCGGTAGTGATGCCGACACGTTCACGGTGCTCATGGCACTCATGCTCATGGTGTCGCACGGCGCCATGGCCGTCCAGGCGCTCCTTTACGCCCCGTTCATGACGTGGACGATACGCTCGTTCGTGTTGACGCTCGTTTGGGTCATCCATAACGACGTCGTCGATTATGTGCTCGGCCAATGGCCACGTTACCCCGCGCTCGCCGAACATATCATGTGGATCGGATACGGGTCGTTTTGGCTGACAGGATTGTGTTTTTTGGTGGGATATGTGCTCGTCCTACGCACTTCACTTGATAATAAGGTCATGAGAATGTAAAATTGAACTATCAAATACACGCAGAGGTGATATGGAAAATGTCATTAGGTGGTTATATTTTCTATCTTGCACTGATTATGCTCATCCCGCTATGGGCTCAGATGCGAGTGAAAAGTACGTATAAGAAATTTTTACAGCAACGCCTCCAAAGCGGTGTCACCGGCGCGCAAGTCGCAGACTTCATCATGAAGCAAAACGGTGTCAACGATGTGCGCATCGAGATGGTCGACGGACTGATGAGCGACCATTACGACCCGGTCAACAAAGTCGTCCGCTTGTCACGTGAAGTGTATCAAGGCTCGACGATCTCGTCAGCAGCCATCGCGGCGCACGAGATCGGGCACGTCATCCAAGATGCGACCGACTATAAGATGATGCGCGTCCGCCATCGTCTCGTCCCGGTCGTCAACATCACGTCGAACTTGTCGTTCCCACTCCTCCTCGGCGGATTCTTGTTAGGTGCCTTAGGACTCGCTCAGCTCGGTGTCATCATGATGCTCGGTGCGGTCGTGTTCCAACTCGTGACGCTTCCGGTCGAGTTCGATGCCTCGAAACGGGCGATGGCCGAATTGACGAGCCACGGGATCGTCACGGCGAACGAAGAGTCAGGCGCACGAAAAGTGCTCAACGCCGCAGCTTGGACATATGTCGCCGCCACGCTCGTCGCGGTCGCGGAACTCATCCGTTTGGCGCTCATCGTCTTCATGCCACGTGATGAGTAGAATCATCAGTCCCGTCCACGTGACGGGATTTTTTCATTTCGCTTTCGAAAGGAGCAACCGATGCATCAACCACAATTGACGACAGCGGGGCGCCACCGCTTGCAGGAACAGCTCGAGACGCTGCGAGGCGACAGCCGGCGCGAGGCGCTCGAACGCGTCAAGGCGGCCCGGAAGTTCTGTGATTTTCGAGAAGACGTGACGTATATGGACGCGGTCCGGGAACAAGCGCGGATCGAGTCAAAGATCGTCGAACTCGAGCGGCTACTCGCTCATGCCGTCATCGTCGAGACGGGCCGCTCAGACGTCGTCGCGTTCGGCAGCCGCGTCGTCATCCGCGAGATACCCGGTGGGGATGAAGAGACGTACCGCATCGTCGGTGAACACGAAGCCGATTTGGCGAAAGACACGATTGCCGACACATCGCCGCTCGGTAGCGGGTTAATCGGGGGCGTCGTCGGCCAAACCGTTTCAATCGTTTCACCGGGCGGGAGGCTCGACTTTGAGATCGTTCGAATCGAACGATGACGAGGCGAACAACCGTTAAAAAACAAGCCACCGGCAGCGAGTTCGCTGCCGGTGGCTTGTTTGATGTCTCTGAGGTTTCGATTACTTCAGTGGGACCCGATTCTCGTCGAACGTGAAGCCTTCCCCGCCGACCTCGTACACGTGATGGAACGTGACGAAGGCGTGCGGGTCGATCTGTTTGACGATCGTCTTCAGGCGGTTGACCTCGTTGCGACCGACGACGACATAGAGCACCTCGAGCTCTTTGTTCGAGTAGCCACCTTTGGCGATGAGGCGTGTCGTCCCACGATTCATCGTCGCGTGGATGCCGTCAGCGATCGCCGTCCAATGGTCGCTGATGATCATCGCGGCCTTGCCGGCGTACGTTCCTTCCTGCATCGAATCGATGACGCGAGCCCCGACATAGACGGCGAGGAGCGTGTACATCGCCTCGCGGATGTCGAGATACGTCAAACTGAGGACGATGACGAAGAAGTCGAAGACGAGGAACGTCTTCCCGATTGACCATCCGACATAGCGCTGGACGAGGCGGGCGATGATGTCGACGCCGCCGGTCGTGCCGCCTTATTGAAGATGATGCCGAGGCCGACGCCGATGAAGAGCCCGGCGAACAAGCTCGCGAGCACCATGTCGTCGGTCAAATCGATGACGAGGTTCGAGTACTTGGCGACGAGCGCGTACCAGAGCGAGAAACTGAACGTCCCGATGAGCGTATAGATGAACGTCGTCCGCCCGAGCAGCTTATAACTGACGAAGAAGAGCGGGATGTTGAGCGCCAAGTTCGTGATCGAGGGCGACCAGTCGAACAAGCCGCGCAGAATCAACGTGATCCCGGTGAAGCCACCTTCGGCCAAATTGTTTTGTACGTTGAAGTGATACACCCCGAACGCAAAAATGAAAGAACCAATTAAGATAAAGATAATATTGCGAAAACGAATCGGTAACTGGACCGTCATTTCGTTCACCTCCCATTTCCTAGAGTACTCGAAAAACCTCTCGATTGCCTACCCTCTACATATGACATTCGCGGAGGAGTCCGATATACTTTTCACAGAAGAGGTGATTGATTATGAAAATAGTAGCAATCGGGGCCCATCCGGACGATATCGAGATCGGTATCGCCGGGATGACGGCCCAATGGAGACGCGACGGCATCGAGGTCGTCTATGTCGATTTGACGCGGGCCGAGCTGTCCTCGAACGGGGACGTCGACACGCGCGCCGTCGAGGCGGGATACGCCGACGACGTGCTCGGGGTTCGTCGCCTCAATCTCGGGTTCCCGGACCGTGGACTGACCGGGGACGAAATCCAAATCGAGACGCTCGTCCGGTTGATTCGGACCGAGCGTCCGACGCATGTCTTGTATCCGTACGGCGTCGACCGTCATCCCGACCATCGGGCCTGTGCCCGGCTCGTCGAGGAGGCGCTCTTTAACGCCGGGATTCGTAAATACTTACCGGACGTGCCGGCGTATCGACCGGACAGCGTCTATCAATATATGATTAACGCGCTCGAGACGCCTGACGTCTGCATCGACATCAGCGAGACGATGGAGACGAAGCTGCGTGCCTTGTCTGCGTATGAGAGCCAATTCATGCCCGTCGACGGCGTCCGCACCCCGCTCACAGATGAATACATCGAGCGCGTGCGGGCCCGGGAGCGGCATTTCGGCAGTTTAATCGGGACGACGTACGCCGAAGGCTTGATGACCGTCAAGCCTTACGCCGTCAGGAAGGCGGGTGGGCTCGCATGAAGCTCCGGATTGGTGTCCTCTGTTATCCATCGGTCGGGGGTCGGGGATTCTCGCCACCGAGCTCGGGATGAAGCTCGCCGACCGCGGCCATGACGTCCATTTCATCACGTCGAGCATCCCGTTCCGATTGAACGCGTATCATCCGAACATCACGTTCCATCAGGTCGAGATCAATCAATATTCGGTGTTTCGCTATCCACCGTACGACATTACGCTCGCCTCGAAGATCGCGAGCGTCATCCAGGCGTTCGGTCTCGACGTCATCCATGCGCATTACGCCGTGCCGCACGCCGTCTGTGCCGCGCTCGGGCGCGAGATGGCCGGGACGAACATCCCGATCGTCTCGACGCTACACGGGACCGATATTACCGTCCTCGGGGAGGATGAGGAGCTGAAACCGGCCATCCTATACGGGCTTCGGCAATCGAACGCCATCACGGCCGTGTCCGATAGCCTGCGGCAAGAGACGCTCGAACGGATCGGGTCCGACTTGTCGATTGACGTCATCCATAACTTCATCGACGAGTCGGTGTACCGTCCGCTCGATGATTCGTCACTTCGGGAACGTTACGGCTTGACCGAATCGGACCATGTCGTCATCCACGTCTCGAACTTCCGCCATGTGAAACGGATCGATCTCGTCCTCGAAGCATTCGACCGGATGGACGTGCCGGATAAGAAACTGCTCCTCGTCGGGGACGGCCCGCTCATGGGGGCGATGCGCCGCCAAGTGAGCGAGTTGTCGCTCGAGCAAGACGTCATCTTCGCCGGGAAGCAAGAACAAGTCGCGGAACTGTTAGCGATCAGTGACGTGCACGTCCTGTTATCGGATAAAGAGGCGTTCGGTCTCGTCGCGCTCGAGGCGATGGCGACGGGCATCCCGTCGGTCGTCTCGGACGCCGGCGGCTTGCCGGAAGTGATCACCGATGGGGCGGAAGGGTTCGTCGTCGCCCGTGGTGACGTCGCCGGGGCGACAAAAGCGCTCGAGAACATCTTGCTCGACAAGGCGCTACAGATGCGGTTACGGGAAAACGGGTTGAAACGGGCCAAACAGTTCGCTTCGGCCGATATCGTGTCCGCCTACGAATCACTTTATGAACGGGTGGTGCGCGTATGACAGAGTGGGAATACGCAAAACAGATTATCGAAACGATTAACGCCCGCGGCGGCGAGGCGTATATTGTCGGCGGCGCCGTCCGGGATTATATGCTCGGACATTTGCCGGACGACATCGACATCGCGACGTCGCTCTTCCCGGACGAGGTGCTCGCGCTCTTCCCGAAGGCGGTGCCGACCGGGATTGACCACGGGACGGTGACGGTCATCTTAGACCATCACCCGTTCGAAGTGACGACGTTCCGCTCGGAAGGTACGTACTCCGACTCGCGTCGCCCCGACAACGTCGCCCTCGGCGTCTCACTCGAGGAGGATTTGCTCCGACGCGATTTCACGATGAACGCGATGGCGTTCCACGACGGCAACGTCGTCGACTTGTTCGGCGGACGGCTCGACCTCGAAGCGAAAGTCATCCGAACTGTCGGGAGCCCGTACGAACGGTTCGACGAGGACGCCCTCCGCATCATGCGGGCGTTCCGTTTTATGGCCCAGCTCGACTTCACACTCGACGAGGAACTCGTCCGCGCAGCCTCGGCGCTCGGGCACAAGCTTCGCCATATCGCCATGGAGCGCATCGCCATCGAGTTCGAGAAGCTGATGGCGGGTCCGGCCTATAAGCGGGCGCTCTCGTCGCTCATGGCGGCCGGGATTCATGCCCACTTGCCGGATATGGATCGCCATCTCTTGGAAAAGGTCATCGACGACGACCGGAGACCGGTCAACGCGCTTGGCGGCTGGGCGCTCTTCCTTCACCATGTCGGTGACGCGAACTGGCTCATCGCCTGGAAACGCTCGAACGCGACCAAACGGGAGGCGACTCGCCTGGCCGAACTACTTGAGACCGGTCTCGACACGTTTGCCGTCTACGATACGCCTGTCGCGACGCTCGACACATATTTACAGATGGTAGGACGGACCGAGCAAGCGAGCGATTTGAAACGACAACTTCCGATTCAGCACCGGAGCGAACTTCGCTTCAATGGGCGTGACGCCATCGCCATCGGGGCGAAAGGCGCGACGATTAAACAGTTACTTGCCCATCTGGAACGAGTGGTGCTCCACGGCGAGCTCTCGAACGAGGAGACGATTTTACGGAAGGAGGCAGGCGCATGGCTTCGACACGAGGAAAGGTCTTGAGCCTCTTGCAAGACGGGGCGGTTTGGAGCGGGCAGGAGTTGGCCCGGCAATTAAATATTTCACGTACCGCTATTTGGAAGCATATCGAGACGTTAAAACAAGACGGTTACGCGATCGAGACGATTCCACGAAAAGGGTATCAATTGCTTGAGCAGAACGACCGCTTCGATGAGACGGCGTTCGTCTCCGTTCGGCGTGGCCGTTTCGGGCAACACGTTCACGCGTACGACCAAGTCGACACGACGCAACGGATCGCCCACGAGCTCGCTCAACGAGGGGCGGCGGAAGGGACGATTGTCATCAGCGAAGAACAGACGGCCGGCCGCGGACAACTCGGACGACAATGGTACAATCCGAGCCGGGTCAATATTGCGGCGAGCGTCATTTTACGTCCGGACTTGCCGATTCGAGACGCGTCGAAATTAACCCTCATGGCGGCGAGCGCGTTCGCCCGCTCTCTCAACCGTGAAGGGATTGCCGCAACGATCAAATGGCCGAACGACCTGCTCTTGAACGGGAAGAAAATCGGCGGGATTTTGACGGAGATGCAAACCGAGGGCGACCGGATTCAAGCGGTCATCCTCGGCTTCGGCTTCAATGTCAACGGCGAGACGATCCCAGAAGAACTCCTCCATCGGGCGACGTCACTCAAGCGCGAGACGGGCATCGTCCACCGCCGCAGCGAATTGCTCGCTCGTTTGTTAGAAGACCTCGAGAAGGAGTACGATCTGTTCCTTGAGGCGGGCTTCTCCCCGGTTCGTGAACATTGGCTTCACAACGCAGCTTTCATCGATGAGATGATCACGTTGACGACGGGTGGAAGGACGAAGACCGGGGTCATGCGTGGCATCTCGTTTGAAGGTGCGCTCTTACTGGAGACGGGAGCGGAAATCGAACCGATTTACTCTGCTGAAATCGCAGTTTGGAATGATTGAATGAATGCTTGACGTGGTCTATAATGAGTGTGTCGGACGCTATCGCTCGCGAAGTGTACCGGACTGCAGACCGTCACTCACATTTTTGTCTGCCTTGATCATTTTGACAGGGACAGAAGGACACTCAACCCTTGAGTTTGCTTTCGTGCGCCTTCTTGTCGATAAGAAGGCGCTTTTTCTTTCCTGTCTCCCAATTAGGAGGAGAATTTTATGCACACGATGACTTCACTACTCAAAAAGATGAAACAAGAAGAGAAGCTGGTCATGTTGACCGCCTACGACTACCCGTCGGCGAAACTCGCCGAGGCGGCGGGGGTCGACATCATCTTGGTCGGCGATTCGCTCGGGATGGTCGTACTCGGTTACGACTCGACGATTCCTGTGACGACGGCAGATATGATTCATCACGCCAAGGCGGTACGCCGCGGGGCGCGTGACACGTTCGTCGTCGTCGATATGCCGTTTGCGACCTATCACGGTGATTTTGACCGGACGCTCCAAGCCGCGGCGTCCTTGTTCCAGGACGGACAAGCCGACGCCATCAAGCTCGAAGGGGCGGGCGAGGTGCTCGAGACAATCGAGCGGCTGACGAAAGTCGGCATGCCGTGTGTTGCCCATCTCGGCTTGACGCCGCAATCGGTCGGCGTGCTCGAAGGCTATAAAGTACAGGGTAAGTCACTCGAAGATGCCGAGCAATTGATTGCCGATAGTCTCGAGGCTGAGCGCGTCGGTGCGAAGATGCTCGTGTTGGAATGTGTGCCGCACCAGCTCGCGAAGAAGATTGCGGAAGCACTTACAATCCCGGTCATCGGAATCGGTGCCGGTGCCGATGTGGACGGGCAAGTGCTCGTATATCACGACATCTTGAAATACGGAGTCGACCGGCTGCCGAAGTTCGTCGAAGCGTATGCGGATGTAAACGAAGTGGCGACGACGGCAATCCGTCATTATGTCGAGTCGACGAAAGACGGTTCATTCCCGCTCGAGCGGCACACGTTCACGATGGACGAGTCTTTGCTCGACACGCTCTACGGGGGCAAGGCATGAACATCGTCACGACACCGAGCGCGTTACAAACATTGTTGACAGATGTCGGTACAATCGGTTTCGTCCCGACGATGGGCTATTTACATGAAGGGCACCTCAGTCTCGTCGAGGCGGCCAAAGCCGAGAACGATCTCGTCGTCATGAGCATCTTCGTCAACCCGACCCAGTTCGGGCCAAACGAGGACCTTGACCGTTACCCGCGTGACTTTGAGCGAGACGAGGCGCTCGCCCGTGAGGCAGGTGTCGACGTGTTGTTCTATCCGACGACCGAGACGATGTATCCGCTCGATATGGTACGGGTGACGGTACGGACCGGCGCGGACGTCTTATGCGGGGCGAGTCGTCCCGGTCATTTCGATGGCGTCTTGACCGTCGTATCGAAGCTGTTCAATCTCGTCCGTCCGACACGCGCCTATTTCGGATTAAAGGATGCGCAACAAGTCGCTCTAATCGAAGGTTACGTCCGCGACTATTTCGTCCCGGTCGAGATTCGTCGCTGTGCGATTATTCGCGAACCGTCGGGCCTCGCGAAGTCGTCACGGAACGTCTATCTGTCAGACGTAGAAAAAACGGATGCGAGCGAAATCAACCGCGCCTTGACCGATGCGTACGACGCGCTTGAAGACGGCGAGCCGCTCCGAGACGTGATGGCACGACTCGAGGAACGGTTGCAAAACATTCCGAATAGCATGATCGACTATGTCGAAGTGAAAGACTATCCGACGTTGACCGAGGCGACCTCGGCATCGACCGAACTATTGATTGCCGTGGCGGTGCAGTTCGAACGGGCCCGCCTGATTGATAATGTGATTTGGAAGAGAGGATGAATCGAATGATTCGAACATTTATGCACGCGAAACTACACAAGGCGACCGTCACCGAGGCGAACTTGCATTACGTCGGCTCCATCACGATCGATGAGGATTTGATGGATGCGGTCGGCATTATGGAAAACGAACATGTGCACATCACGAACAACCATAACGGGGCCCGCATCGAGACGTACGTCATCAAAGGCGAGCGCGGCTCAGGCGTCATTTGTTTGAACGGGGCCGCAGCGCGACATTTCCAAGTCGGCGATGTCGTCATCATCATGGCGTATGGTCAAATGACGGCGGAAGAAGCGAAAATGCATCGTCCGAAAGTGGCCGTCTTGAACGAACGCAACGAGGTCGACCAATTGCTCTATGAAGAGATTGCACACACAGTATTGTGAAGCGAACGGGGGCGTCTAGTATAGGCGTCCCCGTTTTTTCGTCTTTCGTTCTATGGTAAGATGAGACAGATAGCAAGCACGCGCGTGCCGAAGATGGGATGGATGTTATGGACACTTATGTGATAGTGGATTTAGAGACGACCGGTCATTCCGTTAAATCCGGCGACGAACTGATTGAGTTCGCGGCGGTAGTCGTACAAGGGAGTGAAGTGATTGAGCGCTACAGTACCTTGATTCGACCGAGTCGTCCAATCCCACCCTTTATCACGCAGTTGACGACGATCACCGATGATGATGTGGCGGATGCCCCGACGTTTGAAGAGGTCATTCCCGACATATGGAAGATGTTAGACGGGCGCATCTTCGTCGCCCACAACGTCACGTTTGATTTGAATTTTTTAAATGAAAGTTTGGAGCAGGCCGGGTATATGCGGTTTGAAGGACGGGCCATCGACACGGTCGAACTGGCCCGAATCCTTTACCCGACCCTTGAAAGTCACGCCCTCGAGGCGCTCTCCGGCACGTTCGACCTGGTGCATACGGATGCGCACCGGGCGCTCAGTGATGCCGAGGCTACGGCAGAGCTGTTCATCCGTCAAATCGAACGGCTCCGAGATCTGCCGGTCGTGACGCTCAAACAGCTCCGGCGCTTGTCGGAGTCTTGGACGAGCAACATCGAACCGTTACTCGATGAGTTGATTGTCGAGGTCGGTATTCGTCCGGATGACGAAACGAATTATGACATTCATCGGAAAATCGCGCTTCGCCGTCTGATCGATTCGCACGTCGAAGCCGTCGAACGCGAACCGTTCGAGCCGTTCCTCCATCGGACGATCGAAGAGACGCTTCCGTCATTGTTCCATCAGTTCGAGCCGCGACAAAGCCAGTTCGAGATGATGCGGCACGTCTACAAGGCGCTCGACGACGAGGCGACCTTGTTAGTCGAAGCGGGGACGGGGACAGGGAAGACGCTCGCCTACCTCATCCCGAGTGCACACCATGCCCTCGAGACGAAGCGGCCCGTCGTCGTCAGCACACATACGATTCAATTGCAGGAACAACTGCTCAATCGGGACTTGCCGATTTTACAGGCGATATTCCCGGAAGTGGCGTTCACGCTGTTGAAAGGTCGCCGCAACTACATCGATTTACGGAAGTTCGAGGCGGTCCTCGAGGAAAAGACGGACGGACTGCTCACGGGGATGTGCAAAGCGATGGTGCTCGTCTGGTTGACGGAGACCGAGACGGGCGACCTAGAGGAGCTATCGCTACCTGGAGCGGCCACACAAGGGCCTGCCTCGTTCAAACGGTTGATTCAAGCGGACGCGGCCTCGGAGTTCGGGCGCTTCGACCCATGGTATAGCCGGGACTTCTTCACAAGGGCCGTCTTGCGCTCGAAAGAGGCGGATATCATCGTGACGAACCATGCGCTCTTATTCTCCGACCTTCAGCATCAGGCCGGGATTTTGCCGACCGATACACCGCTCGTCCTTGACGAGGCGCACCAAGTTGAGGAAGTCGCGTCCCATCATTTCGGTGTCACGTTCGATGCGCTCCAATTCGACCGTGTGTTCAAATGGTTCGGGTACGGGGCCGATGGGAAGTTTCACTCACGGTTGTTGCAACTCGCCGATCTGACGTCGGTGTCAGAAGAGACGGAGGCGTTCAGCCGTGACACGGACGTCGCGCTCGCAGGAGTCGACGCGGAGCTCGATGACCTATTGACGGCGCTTTACTCGCTCGGCAAGAAGAAAGAGCCGCGTCAAACAGTGCGCTTTGAACGGGAAGGGAACGCCTTCCAGCCGATTCGGGAAGTGGCGAGACGACTCGAATCGAAACTACGGACATTGCGGATGTCGCTCCGGCAGATGCACCGCCTTCTTGATGAACATAAAGAACATATGACGTTCAAGCAACGGGCCGTCATCGCGGACTTCAAGGCGTTCATCGGGGATGTGCGCGAACTCGAGAGCGTCTTGTTCGAGACGATGCTCGCCCGGGATGACGACTCGGTCAGTTGGGTCGAGCTGAACCTAGCGAATCGAAAGCTGACTTCGGTTTACACGCAACCGGTCGAGATTGGTCCGTTGCTCCACGAGCGGCTGTTCAACAAGCGGCCGACGATTTTGACGTCGGCGACGATGACGGTGTCGGGACGGTTCGGCTTCATCGAGCGTCGGCTCGGGTTAGACGGGGAAGACGTGCGGCGCGTCGTCTTGCCGTCGCCGTTTGATTTCAAACGGCAGGCGAAGCTGTTCGTCCCGTCCGACCTCCCGCTCATCAATGAAGTGCCGCTCCCACAGTTCGTCGAACAGACCGCGGACGCCATCGCAAAGATTGCCAACGTCACAAAAGGGCGCATGCTCGTGTTGTTCACTTCGAACGAACTGCTACGCCTGACGCATGAGGCGGTGAAAGACCAACTTGACGAAGCATATACGCTTCTCGCCCAAGGTGTCAGCGGCGGATCGAGAAGTCGGTTGACGAAGCAGTTCAAGCGCATCGATCAGTCGATTTTGTTCGGTACGGCTAGCTTTTGGGAAGGCGTCGACATCCCAGGCGAGGCGCTCACGTGTCTCATCATCGTCAGGCTACCGTTCGCACCGCCGGACCAGCCCGTCATGCAAGCCCGGGGTGAGAAGATTGAGGCGACCGGAAAATCGTCATTCTTTGAACTGTCCTTGCCACAGTCCGTCATCCGTTTCAAACAAGGGGTCGGCCGGTTGATTCGTTCGAAAGACGACTACGGCGCCATCTTCGTCTTTGACCGCCGTGTCGAGACGACGCGTTACGGCAAGCAATTCCTCAATAGTCTGCCCGCCGTCGACCGAATCGAAGGACCAATCGAGACGGCGCTCGCAGAACTTGAACTTTTTTTGGACGACAAAGCGAAGACCGGCCTAGGAAATGACAGATAACGCTAGGCATGAAGAAGTTATCGTTTTATAATGATGGGTATAGTGTTCGAAGGAGGATGGACCATGAATTCAAATATCGAAACGCTCGCGACCGTTCGCATCGAGCCGACCGCAGACGTCTATAAAATCGTCGACTTGTTGAATCGGACGCTCAAGGGCCAAGATTTAATGTTTGGTTTGGCGTTAGAGAAAAAAGTAAATGATCCGAAGAAAGAAGAGATGGTGTTCACCATCTATCGGACGGAATGACACGTAAGTCAAAAGTAGTGATCGCACTCGTGACGGCACTGATTGGTGTCGTCATCGTCTTTAGTGGTGTGTATTGGTTCACGATCGGCCACACCGAGCGTGTGAAAGATGCCATGATCGGCGAGGCAAGAGAACGTCTTGAGACGGAGCAAGCAGGCGTGACAGTCGATCGGGCGACTCTCTATAACGGCACTGAACCTTACGTCGTCTTCGAGAACGCAGAAAACGTCCTATTCGTTCCGGTCGATGAGGAACAACCGATTGTCGTCCGTGACGTGACGAACGTTGATTTGGATCAAATTTGTAACGATTCACTCGCAGAGACGGGCGGGACACTCGTCAGCTGCACATATGGCTTCGATGAACGTGCCTTAGTCGAAGTGGTGACAAAGGCGAACGCGTCATACACGTATTCATACTATACGCTTCAAACTGGAGAATTTATCCGACGGGTCGAACTGACGGACGCGTCGTTATAAGTAGAGGGGGATCACGATGGAACATCTATTGGCAAAACGAGTTAAACAATTGACGCCGTCGACGACGCTCGCCATCACGGCGAAAGCGAAAGCGCTCAAGGCTTCAGGACAAGACGTCATCGGTCTTGGGGCGGGCGAGCCGGACTTTAACACGCCAGACCGAATCATCGATGCGGCCTGCCGCGCTGCCCGGGAAGGCGATACGAAATATACGCCTTCAGGGGGCACGGTTGCATTGAAAGATGCGATTATCGACAAGACGAAGCGCGACAGTGACCTCGTCTTTGAACGGAACGAGGTCATGGTCGCCTCTGGGGCGAAGCATGCCTTGTATGCCCTGTTCCAAGCGATTCTTGATGAAGGGGACGAAGTCATCATCCCGGTCCCGTACTGGGTCAGTTACCCGGAACAAGTAAAACTCGCGGACGGGGAACCGGTGTACGTCGAGACGACGGAAGAGACGTCGTTCAAATTGACGCCGGCTTCGCTCGAAGCGGCCATCACGGATCGGACGAAAGCGGTCATTTTGAACAGCCCGTCCAACCCGACCGGCATGATCTATACCGAACAGGAACTCGAAGAACTCGCGGACGTCGTCAAACGCCACGATTTGCTCGTCGTCAGCGATGAGATTTACGAGAAGCTCGTCTACGGAGATGACCGGTTCGTCTCGATTGCGACACTTCCGGGTATGCGCGAACGCACAATCATCATCAACGGCGTCTCGAAGTCGCATGCGATGACAGGGTGGCGCATCGGTTATGCGCTCGGTGACCGAACGATTATCGAAGCGATGACGAACCTCGCCTCGCACTCGACGTCGAACCCGACGTCCGTCGCGCAAGCAGCCGCGGTCGAAGCGTATAACGGGCCGCAAGATGACGTTGAGATGATGCGTGTCTCGTTCGAGGAACGCCTCGACATCGTCTATAACCGATTGATTCAAATTCCAGGAATCACATGTTTGAAACCACAAGGTGCATTTTACTTATACGCCAACGCCAAAGAAGCGGCATCGATGAGCGGATACGACTCGGTCGACGCTTGGTGCGAGGCTGTCCTCGGTGAAGCGTTCGTCGCGCTCGTCCCGGGCTCTGGCTTCGGTCAAGACGATTACGTACGACTCTCCTATGCGACGGAGTTAAAGCGAGTATTAGAAGCGCTCGATCGAGTGGAAGCTTTCATTAAAGAGAACGCTCGATAAGCGAAAGGATGGAAACGACAATGACAACTATTTCAATCAACCAATTTAAAGATTACGAAGGACAGACGGTCCGCGTCGGTGCATGGATTGCCAATAAACGTTCGAGCGGGAAAATCGCGTTCCTTCAGCTCCGGGACGGGAGCGGGTTCGCCCAAGCCGTCGTCGTCAAAGCCGATGTGGCCGAAGAGCTGTTCGCACTCGCCAAAGGTGTGACGCAAGAGACATCGGTCTGGGTGACAGGGAACGTCAAGTCAGACGGTGGCCGCACGCCGCTCGGTTTTGAACTTGAAGTGTCAGACATGGAAGTGATCGCCGAGTCGGTCGATTACCCGATCACGCCGAAAGAGCATGGGACGGAGTTTTTGATGGACAACCGTCACCTCTGGCTCCGTTCGCGTCGCCAGCACGCGATCATGAAAGTACGGAACGAATTGATTCGGGCGACGTATGAGTTCTACAACCAAGAAGGATTCGTCAAAATCGACCCGCCGATCATCACGTCAAGCGCGCCGGAAGGGACGACGGAGTTGTTCGAAACGGACTATTTCGGTCAACCGGCATACTTGTCT
This sequence comes from Exiguobacterium sp. AB2, assembly GCF_000696055.1. Lineage (NCBI taxonomy): Bacteria > Bacillati > Bacillota > Bacilli > Caryophanales > Exiguobacterium > Exiguobacterium sp. AB2. The sequence continues at coordinate 797 of NZ_JNAA01000107.1, read as the reverse complement.
CAGACAGGACAACTATACATGGAAGCCGCGGCAATGGCGCTTGGAAAAGTCTTCTCGTTCGGCCCGACGTTCCGCGCCGAGAAATCGAAGACACGTCGTCACTTAATCGAGTTCTGGATGATCGAGCCTGAGATGGCGTTCTTCGATCATGATATGAGTCTCGACCTTCAAGAGCGTTACGTCTCGTATTTGGCGAAGTCGGCACTTGAGAACTGCCGCAACGAGCTCGAACTGCTCGGGCGCGACTTGGAGAAGCTTGAGAAAGTTCAAGCACCGTTCCCACGCATCCGTTATGCGGACGCAATCACGTTCCTAAAAGCCGAAGGATTCGATGATATCGAGTATGGCGACGATTTCGGTGCACCGCACGAGACGGCCATCGCGAACGCACATGACAAGCCGGTATTCATCACGCACTGGCCTAAAGAGATTAAGCCGTTCTATATGAAAGTCGACCCGGAGAACCCGGATCTCGTCCTCTGTGCCGATTTGATCGCACCGGAAGGGTACGGAGAAATTATCGGCGGTTCACAGCGTGAAGACGACTATGACCGCTTGAAAGAAGAAATCATCAAAGAAGGCCTCGATGAGACGGACGCGTACGACTGGTATCTCGAGCTCCGGAAGTACGGTTCAGTGCCGCACTCAGGTTTCGGACTCGGTCTCGAGCGCACCGTCGCTTGGATTAGCGGAATCGAGCATATCCGCGAAGCGATTCCGTTCCCACGTCTTTTGAACCGGATTCACCCATAATAATCGCCGAATCGGGGATGACGTTTGACGTCTTCCCCGATTGA
>NZ_JNAA01000106.1:0-1740 GCF_000696055.1 Exiguobacterium sp. AB2 | reverse complement strand
TGGGATTCTGAAGTGCTTGTGCGAGCGCAGTCCATTTCTGTTTTGCTCAAACCTTCAGATGAGGGTGTGCCATCACCCCTCCTGAGACAGACCATATAGGTTCTCAGGCTGATTGACTATTACCATCAACCACAGGTGCGTATCGGATGTTCATCGCACCGACTAAATCTCGATGTTTCTTGAATCCGCATTTACAGACATAAGTTCGGTCTTTCACTTTATTCCGGCTTCCGCAAGAAGGACATGTCTGAGATGTGTACGCAGGATTCACATATTCGACCTTGATTCCTTCCAACTTCGCCTTGTACTCGATAAATAGTGCCAAGCGATAGAACGACCATGTATGCAGATTCTTATTGTTTTTACGGCTTGTTCTTGCCGTCTGTCGGATGTTCGCCAATTTCTCGAGGCGAATGACAGAAATGTTGTTCTCTTTTGCGAAATCGACAATATCACGGCTAACCTTGTGATCTTTGTCTTTCATCCAACGCTGTTCTTTGTTGTTCAGCTTTTTGATTGCGTTCAGCTTCTTCTTTTGACCGAGCTCTTTTCGTTTTGCTCGAAACTTGCGTTTCATATACTTGTTCTCGCGCCCGTTTCCGAAGAATCGCACCTTGTCACGATCGGTCGATGCAACCGCTGGTACTTTTAAACCTAGATCCACACCTAGAACCTTAGAGCCGGTCTTCTCAGTAGTAAGGATTGTGACGGCAATCTGAGCAATCCACTTATTTGATTTCTTCGTGATACGAAGTGCACCCAGCCTGTTGTTCAAGAGCGAAAAGTTACGATTGTGTTTATCGACCATTTCTGCTTTAATTGGCGTTTTCTTTGCCTTTCCATCCACCATGATCGGAAGAAAGATCGACTCAAAATCGAACGAATAGTTCTGGTTGTTCCATGTGCAATAAGGTTTTTTCAAAATAGGCACGACTTTATATTTCGATTTCTTCGCCTTTTTAAATACACTCTGTGCGTCTTTAATAGCCTGGTTCTTAACGGCGCTAGGCAAGGGCGAGGAGACACTCTTACTCGTTAGTTTGAGTGTCGCCTGGGCTTCCACCATGTCAGAGACAAGTCGGTTGGCCGTCTCAATGTATGTGGTCATCATCTTTTTCAAGACAGCTTCCTGTTTTTTTGTCGGCTTCAGTTTAATGTTGACTGTCAGCGTTTGAGACACAGTGTCACCCCCTCGTTTTTTGTTGTTCGACATAGCGTTTGATTGTTTCGCTCGATACGTTCCCGGCAGTAGAGACGAAGTAGGAACGCGTCCAGAGGCTCGGCAAATGTTGGAGGTGAGGAAACTCCTCTCTTAACTTTTTAGATGTCACTCCCTTGATTTTTGCCATGATGTCGGCAGGGCTAAGTGTCGGCAGGGCATTAAGAAACATATGTGTATGATCTTTATCGCATTCCAAAGCTATCATATTGATATTCAAATCTTCACATATTTCAGATACAAGCTCCTTGAAACGTACTTCTACATCATTACGAAGGAATATCTTCCTTCTGTATCGAGGGCAAAATACGAAATGATAGTTGATTAGAGAAACAGTAGTATGGGTTTTTCTATAGTTGTTTTCCATAACATTATTGTATCAGTTAAACTAATTGATTGAAACAAAACCTTTCGGATACATGAAGTGTCAAAACCGGCGGTTTATTACTGACGCTCCGTATCCGACATAGCTTTCATCCCACCCCTAAAGGAGTGGGCTTTCTCGCTATGAAGTTCTGTAA
>NZ_JNAA01000105.1:0-532 GCF_000696055.1 Exiguobacterium sp. AB2 | reverse complement strand
CGTGACGAAGGCGGACTTCAGGATCGGGGCGACGGCCGGATGGACTCGGAACCGATTGATCGTCCGATAGCTCGGCTCGTGTCCCTGGGCGAGCCACATCATGCGCAGGCTGTCCTTGAGAAGGCCCTCGATCTTCCGACCCGAGAACACGGACTGCGTGTACGCGCAGAGGACGATCTTCATCATCATCCGCGGGTGATAGGCCGGGCAGCCCGTCGTTCGCCAGAACGTCTCGAACGCCTCGTCCGGGATCTGTTCGACGAGGTCGTGGACGGCGAAGGCGATGTCGTTCTCCGGGAGCCGAACTTCTAAATCTAGGGGCAAAACCAACTGGTTCATGGTATACTCTTTGTACATAGGGGCACCTCCAAAGTTATGGTTTGGTCACTTTAACTTTATCAGAGGTCGCCCCTATCTGTTTATATCGAAATGTGCGTAAGAACCCATAAAAAGGAGAAGAGGCCACCTGGCGCGAACGAGTCGCGCCAGGTGGCCTCTTTCTTATAAATCTACTGAGTTATGTCCCAGCCTC
>NZ_JNAA01000104.1:0-13104 GCF_000696055.1 Exiguobacterium sp. AB2 | reverse complement strand
GAGAATGCGATGAGTTGATGTCCCATACAAATCCCAAGCGTCGGATAGCGAAGCGCCACCTCGCGGATCGTCTCAATCCGGTCCATCAAATCACGCGGGTCGCCCGGTCCGTTCGAGACGAGCACCCCGTCCGGTTTCAAACGATGAATCGCTTCCGCCGGCGTAACGTATGGTACGGTCGTGACGCCATAGCCGCGTGCGAGCATCGCCTCGACCATCGACGACTTCACCCCGAAGTCGAGACAGACGATGTGTCCTTTTTGATTCGTTCCGAGTCGGACCGGCTTCGCGGTCGTGACCGTCTCCGTGATTTGTAAGAAGTCGCCTTCGACGTGCCCGCCCGAATTCGTCGCCAGGAGCCCCCACTGATCCCCTTCCTCGCGGAGCGTATGGACGAGCGTGCGCGTATCAATTCCAGACAAGACGGGAATTCCCGCTTGTTCCAACCAGTCTTTTAATTCGTTTGACCGTCCGTTTCCTGCGAGCGTCTGGACGATGACGCCAGCCACTTGGATATCCGCACTTTCAGACGCATCGGCCTCGAGACCATATTGTCCGACGAGCGGATACGTGAAGACGATGACTTGTCCGGCGTACGACGGGTCCGTCAACACTTCTTGATACCCGGTCATCCCGGTGAAAAAGACGACTTCCCCTTTACCGAGCCGGGCGCTCGTCTCCCATGTCCCGTGAAACGTCATCCCGTTTTGTAACGTCAATGTCCCGTTCATTGCACCAGCTCCTTTGTGACGACCTGTTCGATGATGGCGAGCGCCTCATCGATTTCTTGTTGACTGACGAGAAGTGACGGCAAGAACCGAATCACATCCGGTCCGGCCGCGACGACAAGGAGCCCTGCATCCCGTAGTCGATTGATCAAATCGGCCACTGGTTTTGTTGCGACGAGACCGAGCATGAGCCCGAGTCCGCACACGTCAATGAACGTGTCCCCATCGACGAAACGCTCAAGGCCCGACTTGAAGTATGCGCCCATCGCTTGGACGTGAGCCAGCGCCGCATCCTCGAATAACACATCGAGCGTCGCCTCGGCCGCGGCCATGGCGAGCGGGTTGCCGCCAAACGTCGACCCGTGGCTACCGGCTTCAAATACGGCTTCTGCCCCAGGTGCCGTTACGAGCGCACCGACAGGGAAACCGCTCCCGAGCCCTTTCGCGAGCGTCACGACGTCCGGCTTGAGCGGAGTCTGTTCGAACGCGTATCGGGTGCCGGTTCGGGCGATCCCGGTCTGCACCTCATCGATCACCACTTTGACCCCATGTTCATTTGCTTTCGCTTGCAATGCCGCGAACCATGCGACGTCACCGACGACGACGCCACCTTCCCCTTGGACGACTTCGAGCCAGACGGCCGCCGTCTCGTCATCGATGAAGTCGAGTGCCGCGCTGTCGTTGAACGGTGCATGGACGAAGTCCGGCACCATCGGCCCGAAACCGGCCTTCACTTTGTCTTGCCCGGTCGCCCCGAGCATCGCGAACGTCCGGCCGTGAAACGATTTCGTGAACGAGACGATTTTCTTCTTGCCCGTCCATTTCCGAATCAGCTTGAACGCCGCCTCGTTCGCCTCTGTCCCGCTGTTACAGAAGAAGGCGCGCGTCAAATGTGTACCGGCGACGAGTTTCTCCGCCACACGTTCCTGCCCGCTAATCGCATATAGATTGGACGTATGCCAAACGTTGCCAAGTTGTGCCTCGATCTTTTCAAGGACGGCAGGATGGCGATGTCCGGTGTTACAGACGGCGATGCCCATGACGAAATCGAGGTACCGTTTGCCCGTCGTGTCCGTCACGTACGATCCGTCTGCCTGTTTAATCTCAATGGCTCGTTGCCCATATGTGGGAAGTAGTGCGCTCATCATGTCCCTCCTTTAGTTGTGTCCCGGTTGCTGTCGGGTTGTTCCCGTCTCGAATGATGGCGAGCGCGACACCACCGCTTAGCGCAGAGCGAAGTGCCTCTGTTTTTGGAATCATGCCCCCATAAATGTCTCCCGATTCAATGGCTTGTTGCATCTCGTTTACGGTCAACGTCTCATGGAACGTACCGTTAACACGAATGCCGGGCACGTCGGTGATCATCTCGAAGTGATCGGCTTGAAGCGCACAAGCGACGGCGACAGCACAATCATCCCCGTTACAGTTCAGGGCGCCGTCTGTTCCGAACAGAATCGACGTCACGACCGGCACGTAGTGGTTTTGAACGAGTAGCTCAATCAACGACACATCAACGGTCTCGACTTCACCGACGGCCCCGAGTTCTTTGATTTGACGCCCAGTGAGCATCCGTCCGTCGACACCCGATAATCCGACCGCATTCATATCAGACCGACCGAGCGCCGTCACGATTTCCGTTTGCATCTCCCCCGCGAGGACACGTGTCGCCCCGGTCAACACGTCCTCCGTTGTCACGCGACGTCCGTTTTGAAAGACGGGCTTGATTTGTTGGCTCTCACAGTAAGCCGACAATCTCGGTCCCCCACCGTGCAATAAGATCAATTCATTTCCGGCTTCGACCCAGTTCTTCCACTCCGTCATATAATCCGGGTGTAGCGTGTCCCAGACGCTCCCGCCGAGCTTGACGACTTTCCGCACGCTCATGTCCGGTAACTCGCATTGATTTTGACGTAATCGTACGTAAGGTCGCAGCCATAGGCACTACCTGTCCCCGTTCCGTCGTTTAAGTCGATTCGGATGGCGACGATGTCTTGCCCCATCTCCGTTGAGGCGAGTGTCTCGTCGAACCAGACCGGCACACTTTTCGATAAGACGAGTTGAGAGCCGATCTGGATGTCGACCCGACCGACGTCAATCGGTTCTTTCGTCGCCCCGACAGCTGCGATGATACGTCCCCAGTTCGCATCTTTACCATAGACCGCTGTCTTCACAAGCGAGGATCCGACGACCTGTTTCGCGATGATGCGAGCCGTCTCGTCCGTCTTCGCCCCGACGACGTTCACTTCAATTAGCGTCGTCGCACCTTCCCCGTCACGTGCGATTTGTTTGGCGAGGTTCGTGCAAACGTCCGTCAACGCTGTTGTGAATTGATGATACGCTTCCGTTCCTACCTTGATTTCTTCTGTGTCGGAAGCGCCGCTCGCCATGACGAGCACCATGTCATTCGTCGAACTGTCCCCGTCGACGGTAATGTTATTGAACGAGGCGTCAACGCTTTGTTTCAGTGCGATGTGTAACAATTCTGGCGCGATGACGGCATCGGTTGTCACGAACCCGAGCATCGTCGCCATGTTCGGATGAATCATACCGGAGCCTTTGGCGACCCCGGCGACCGTCACGAACGTCTCTCCGTCTGCGTAACGGACCCCGGTCGTCTTCACTCCGGTGTCTGTCGTCAAAATTGCTTCAGCGAACGCCTCGGCCTGTGCCGCATCCGACTCAGGCGTCAACAATTCGATTCCGGCTAAAAGCGTGTCCATCGGTAACAGTTGCCCGATGACCCCAGTCGAAGCGATCGCGACTTCATCAGCTTCAATCCCTAAATGCGCGGCTGCTTTCGCTCGCATCGCATAGGCGTCCGTCAATCCTTGGTCGCCGGTGCAGGCGTTCGCATTCCCGCTGTTGACGAGGACGGCGCGAATCTTTCCGCTTGATGCTTGTAGCGTCTGTTTCGTCACTTGAATTGGTGCCGCTTGAAATTGATTGGTCGTGTAGACGGCCGCCGCGCTCGCTAGTTGTTCACAGACGAGCAGCGCCAAGTCTTTGCGTTTTCGTTTCAATCCGGCATGTACGCCTGTCGCGTGAAACCCTTTCGGTGAGACGAGACTCACCGGTGGACTCATCGTTAAATCGGTCATTCGATCCCTCCTATATGTATTGTGGTTGGGCGCTTAGCCCGAGCGCTTCATTGAATCCGAACCGGACGTTGACGTTTTGAATCGCCTGTCCAGCTGCCCCTTTTTGCATATTGTCAATGACCGAGACGATGGTGAGCCGTCCGGTCCGGTCGTCTTTATACACCCAGAGATCACAATAGTTCGACCCGACGGCCGTCCGAATCTCAGGCTCCCCTTGCTGCACGCGAATGAACGGCTCTTGTCTGTACGCACGACTCAATAGATCAATCCATTCCGTTTCCGTCTGATCAATCGTCGGGACGACATGCATCGTCGCCATGATGCCGCGGTTGATCGGTAAGAGGTGCGTGGAAAGCGAGACGGTCGCCTCAACGCCTGTCATTTGGTGAATCGTCTGTTCAATCTCTGGGATGTGTTGATGCGTGTGAATCTTGTATAGCTGTACGTTCTCATTCGAGCGAGCGTGATGCGTCTTCGTGCTCAAGGCTTTGCCGGCACCGGTGATGCCCGAGCAGGCCGAGACGATCACCTCGTCCGGCTCAATCAATCCGTCTGTCAGAAACGGCAGGAGACCGAGCGACACGGCCGTCGCGTAACAGCCAGGGTTTGAGATCCAGCTCGCCGTCCGCACGGATTCACGGTTCCATTCCGTTAACCCGTAAACGGCCTTCGCCTGTGTGTCGGCATGGACAGGCGCTTTGCCGTACCACGTCGCGTACACCTCACCCGTAAGGCGCAAGTCACCGCTCAAGTCGACGACGACGCCTTCGAACGCGTCCAGCTGTTCAATGTATCGAGCCGACACCCCGCTCGGCGTCGCGAGGAACAAGACGTCAAGCTGGTTCAACTTCTCCGGTTTGAACGGTTCGAGCGTCAACGCGCCCGTCTCCATCCACGGATACAAGTCAGAGAGGCGCAGCCCCGCACTCGAGTCACTCATCACGCACGTCACTTGTAAGCGCGGATGCGCCGAAATCAATTTCAATAGTTCCATGCCGGCGTATCCCGTCACACCGACGATTCCACACGTGATCATCTGTCGTACCTCCTCAAAAGAATAATCCGATTAAACCATACGTATATTTATACTGTCAATTGTATTTTTATACAAAGTGTACAAAGCGATGTGGAATCGGTCGAATGACGAATAGTTTTTTCACGTTAGGGGAATGGAAAAATTATGCGAAACATAGAGGAAGAATTTGTTGATGAAACGTTTGAAATGGACACTACCGATCACGGCATCACTCTTTTTGATTACAGGATGCGGCTCGTCTGACGAAGTCACGAACCAACCGAGTGACGCACCGGTCGAAGACGAGGCGAATACGGAGAACAACTCCATGTATACGTTCGACAAGTTCGAACTTGAAGTCGACTATACGGACGTTGATGACGCCATCAAAGTCGATTATGAGGTTGAGAACAACTCGACCGAGGCTTCGTATGAACGGAAAGAGGATGACCAGAACTTGCGCGGGGACGAAGCGATGCAAGAACTCGATCCGGTCTTCGGTCAATTGAACTTCGACCAAGACACACCGGACGAGGAAGTGTTGAATCAAATCAAGGCAGCGTTTAACATCGCGGACGATGCTGAAAAAATCGAGGCGGACGTCACGTTCACGGACGGAACCGAGAAAGAATATAAGCAAGAATAACAAATGGCCAAGCGGAGTCCGCTTGGCCATACGTATTAGAGTTGGTTTTTGTGACGTGCCTCTTGAAGCGCGTCCATCAAATCTTTGACGTCTTCCACGAGGTTTTGGATCGTGTCTTGGTTCTCTTCATAGAGCGCCTTCAAATCCATGACACGGTCTTTCAAGCTACCTTTCGGTGACGCTTGCAAGCCGACCGAATGCGCTTGTGTCGATGTGTCCGCTGACTTCACGCGTGATTTTAAGCCTTTCAACTGACGAACTTGTTGCTCGCGTGTCTCGCGATGGAGAAGTGACGCACCTGCTCCGATGATGGCTCCAGCGGCCATACCCATCCAAAAGTAGTTCTTGTTCATTAAAAATCCTCCCCTAACGTGACGTTATCTTTTATTATAGGTTATCCGCTTCCGTGACGACATAGTGTTTTATAATCGGACCTGCACCTTTTTGTTCGACGGCATCTTTCAGCCATTCTTGAAATAGGACATAGTCTGTCGAGTCACGGAACTTGTTGCCGGCCTCGGCGAATTGGATGAGCACGATGCCGTGATTGTCGTCCGGGTCGACGCCGAGACGATACGCCGTGAAGCCATCGTGCCCGGCCCCAAGACGTGATTTTTCAGTTAACAGGCGATGAAACAAGAGCGAGCGTGCATTCGAGTCGACGGGGACGTTCGCATAGACAATATTCCCTTTCGACGCGAATTGTCCTTCCGCTTCTTCGATGCGGAACGCCTTTCCGCTTTGGAACGGGGACTTGTCCCCTTCCGCGAGTAAAATCGTCTCATTGCCGCTCGCGACGAGCACGTCCGGGTTTTCCCGGAACCGGTCGGCGACGCTACCAGAGGCGAACGTCATATACAGGTTAGACAAGTTCCTCACACCCTTTCGCGAGCATGATGTCTTTCTCCGTGATGCCCCCTTCGTCGTGCGTTGACACGGTGAGCGTGACGTTACGATACTCGATTAAGATGTTCGGATGATGATCGAGCGACTCGGCCAAGTCGGCGACGAGATGCACGAATTGAATCGCCTCCGGGAACGTGTCGAGACGATACGTCTTCTGGAGCTCCCCTTCGACGACTTCCCACCCGTTCAAGCGCGACAATTGTTCCGATAGTTCGGTAGATGACAACAGCATCGGTCCATTCCCCTTTCGCTTACAGTTCTACTTACACCTACTACCCGACACAGGCGAAAAATAATCTTTTTCGCATCATGCAAAATGATTTAGAATAAGAAGGATAGCCAACTATTTTGCACTCGAGAGGAGACCTCCTATGCGCGCATTGATCGTCATTGACTACACGTTCGATTTTATCGCAGACACGGGTCGTTTGACTTGTGGAAAACCCGGGCAAGACATAGAAGAACGAATCGTTCAGTTGATCGAGGCGTTTTCGCCCGAAGATTACGTCGTCATCGCGAACGATGTGCACGACGCCGGTGACACGTATCACCCGGAAACGACACTCTTCCCGCCCCACAATATCCGCGGGACGGAAGGGCGTGACCTATACGGCACCGTCAAAAAAGCAGCTGAACAGGCCGACCATTGGATCGATAAGACGCGATACAGCGCCTTCGCCGGGACCGACCTCGACCTTCGTCTACGGGAACGAGGCATCACCGAAATCCATCTCGTCGGTGTGTGTACCGACATTTGCGTCTTGCATACAGCGGTAGACGCCTACAACCTCGGCTACAAGATGGTCATCCACGCGGACGCCGTCCAAAGCTTCAACCCGATCGGCCATGAATGGGCGCTCGAACATTTTGTCACGACACTCGGAGCGACCGTTACCGGGAAGTGACACGAAATCAGAAAGGAATTCACTATGTTACATCGGAATTTAGCGCTTCACACGGACCTGTACCTCCCACGTTGGATGTACATCTACTGGAAACAAGGACGTCACAATGAAAAAGTCGTCTTCGATTTATACTATCGCTCGAACCCGTTCAGCGGCGGCTACGTCGTCTTTGCCGGGTTACAAAACATCGTCCACTACTTGGAGAACGTCTCGTTCACCGAGGAAGACATCACTTATTTGAAAGAGCAGCTCGACTTCGAGGACGAGTTCGCGGACGTACTGCGTAACTTCAAATTCACGGGCTCACTCTACAGCGTCCGTGAAGGGGAGATTATCTTCCCGCACGAACAAGTCGTCCGAATCGAGTCGACCATCTTTGAGGCGAAACTGTTCCAGACGGCGTTCTTGAACATCGCCAACCATGAATCGCTCATCGCGACGAAATACGCCCGGATTCGCCAAGCGGCACCGAACGAGACGTTGCTCGAAGGCGGCGCTCGCCGTGCCCAAGGAGTCGACGCCGCGTATTATGGCACACGGGCCGCATATATCGCCGGGTTTGACGTGACGAGTCTCGTTTCGGCCGGCCGTGATTTCGATGTACCGACCGGCGGGACGATGGAACATGCCGATATCCAATTCCACGACGATGAATTGACGGCGTTCCGCTCGTTCGCCTCGATGTACCCGGACAACACGAGCCTGTTGATTGACACGTACGACACGCTCAAGTCGGGACTCCCGAACGCGATTACCGTCGCGAAAGAACTCGAGGCAAACGGATACCGCTTGAAATCGGTCCGCCTCGACTCCGGTGACTTGGCCTACTTGTCGAAACGGGCCCGGAAGGCACTCAACGAAGCGGGTCTTGACTACGTCAAAATCGTCGTCTCCGGCGACCTGGACGAATACGTCATCCAAGACTTACGGATGCAAGGGGCCGAGGCCGACACGTTTCTCGTCGGGACGCGTGGCATCACCGCCTACGAGCAACCGGCCCTCGGCATGGTGTATAAACTCGTCGCCCGCGAAGACAAAGACGGCACGTTGAAGCCGGTCATCAAAGTGTCCTCTTCGAAAGTGAAGACGACGACCCCACACAAGAAAGAACTGTATCGCATCATCGACAACGAAACGAAGAAATTCAAAGGTGACTATATCGCCTTGTCGGATGAGCCGGTCGAGACGTATTCCGAGATCGACCTCATCGACGTGCGCGACCCGGCGTTCAAAATCAAGACACGCAACTTCAGCGTCAAGCGCTTGCTCGAACCGATCTTCTTAGACGGCGAGCGCGTCTATACGCTCCCGAGCGCGAAAGAGATTCGTGACTATCACCGTGAGCAGATGAACGGCTTATGGGAAGAGTACAAGCGACTCCGTCTGCCGGAAGTATATTCGGTGACGTTCAGCAAACCGTTATGGGACTTGAAACTCGAGATGATTCGCCAGACGCGGATCCCGAAATAAAAGAAGGCTGTGGGCACGCCCACAGCCTTCTTTTCACGCGGTCGTCATCTCGCGCGCATGGTGTTGATCTTCTTTTCTCCGAAAGTAAAGCGCCACAGAAAGAGAAATCAAAATCAAGATGAAATAGACGGTCCGTTGCCAAAACGTCGCCTCCGTATCCCCTTGGAACAAAGCGATAATATAGTCACTTCCGCTCAACAGGAACAGCCCTGATAGCAAGAGGAAGATGCGATAGCCGGCCCGACTACGTTGTTGTTTTACTTTGAAGAAAAGGACACCATAATAGACGATGGCCAGTATCGCGAAATATCCGATAACCCCTACAACCCAACTCATTCTGATGCCTCCTCCTTTACTCACGAACCTTGTTACTCCCACGTTATCGTAACACATCTTCACAGGCGGACTATGTTAAGATGTTCTAAAGAAACCGTGGAAGGGATTGATTCGATGAAAACGTTTCGCCTCGTCCAAGTCCGCCTCGTCCAAGACGAATACGGCAACGAGTTGAACCTCCCGATTGAGCTCGTCGACGGACTGATTATCTCGAAAGAACACGATAACGAATGGTTGCTCGAGATGCTCGTCCCGACCGAGTTCGCCGTGACGCTCCATCACTATTTAAACAAGCGGATGTTGCTCCTCGCCGAGGCAGTCATCACATCCCCCGCGAACCGCCCGGCGGCCATCGCGTTGACGTTCACAAGTGAACGCTCGCTCTCGAACCACCATACGTTCGTCGCGGAAGGCTTGATGTTACTACCGAAACAAGACCCGACGAAGCAAGTGCTCGATTCGCTCATCGCCGACGGGGTGACGGGCAGCGACTTGAAGCCTTCTTTCTTCGAGAAACAAGTCGAGCATCAGCAAACATTCAGCCGCTCCGCCTTCAATCAGCTCGTCAAGACAGGGTCGTTCGAATAATCGGACGGTCCTGCTTTTCTTTCCCCGTTTTATTTACATCCTCAACCCAATAAGACGAAGAAAATCTCTTCGTCTTCAAATGTAGATGAAAAACAAGATGACCATCATCGTCATCCCGACGACTTTCAAAAGCGTACTGCCTAAAAAGGCGAGGACGGTCCCGACGCCGATGCTCCAAGCTTCCCGCGTCGACTTGCCAAGCGTGAGTTCGGCCAGGAACGCGAAGATGAACGGGAAGATAAGTACACCGACGAGCGGAAAGATGAACGGGCCGGCAATCAGCCCGATCGTCGCCCCCCATTTCGCCCGCTCGGAACCGCCCCGTTTATCGACTGTCGCTCGCGTGACGATATAATCGACGGCGAACAAGAAGACGAGGAAGACGATTTGCCATAGCCAAAACGTCCATGTGAGCGGCTCGAACGAGAACCCGAACCCGTAAATCAAGTATCCGATGAATAAGAACAATACGCTCGGGATGACCGGATAAATCAGCCCAATGAACGCGACGACGAATGATGCGATGATGAATATCCAGAGCAGTGTCGACATATGCCTCTCCTCACTTCACAGCGATTTCGTTGGAAATATGGTCGGCCACGTTCACCGCTTTGACGATGAAGCGTCCGTCCTTGTGTTCGATATAGTTCGAGCAAGCGTTACGCATCGCATGACGGAACGTATACGTCTCGTCGATGGCCGACAGCGCCGCCTTGATGGCATGGGAATGACAGACGACGATGACACGTTTCCCTTCATACGTCTTGACGAGATGTTCCATCCCCTCAAGCACACGGGTCCGCATCTCATCTTCTGATTCAAGACCGGGCACACGCGTCTGGTCGTCCGCTTGTACCGCTTCATAGATACCCGGTACCGGTTGCCCCGAAGCCGCTCCGAATTCACGTTCGATGAATCGTGCGTCCGTGATGATTTCGGCCGGGTCAAAGCCGCACGCCTCGGCGATATATTGGGCCGTGTCGACGGCGCGGACTAATGGACTCGCGACGATGACGTCCCATGCTTCTTGACTTAAAAAGGCTGCGCTCTCTTCGGCTTGCCGATGCCCGAGCGCGTTGAGCGGGATATCTTCCCGTCCTTGAATGATTTCATTAAAATTCCAATCGGTCTGACCATGTCGGACCAAACAAAGCTCTGTCACGCCAGTCACTCCTTTTTGTTCTCTAAAACCATGTCCCATCGTACCATCTTTTCAGAAAAGTGCAACGTCACGTGAGCGCGTCGTCGATGAAGCGATCGATGCGGTTCATCAGTTTCTCTTCTTTGATCGGATTGTCGGATTGGAGAAAGCTCGCTAAGGAGTGGGTACCGTTCGGGAATGAGATGAGCTGGACGTTCGCGCCGACTTCGCTCGCATGTTCGACGAAATGAAGCGCTTGTCCGAACGGGACGATTGGGTCTTTTTTGCCGTGCAACAGTAAAATCGGTGGCGCGTCATCGTAAAGATGTGTCACCGGGGAACATTTCACCATCAACTCGCGCCACTCTTCTCGGCTACCTTCATAGAACTTCAGGTGGGCGATCCACGTCTGGATGAACTTGAACAACAGGAAGTTCGTCGGCGGATAGAGCGCGATCACGCCTTTGACCGGCGGGACGTCGGCGCCGAGGTTCCCGATAAACTGCTTCTCCCGATCGAGTGCCGTCGCAAGCATCAATGCGGCCCCGGCCGAGTCGCCCCAGACAATCAATTTGTCGACATCGAGGTTGAGCAGGCTATCGTGTTGCTTCAAATAATTGAGCGCGTCCGACACGTCGACGATGTTGTCCGGAAAATACACCCCGTCTTCAAACAGACGATAATCGATACTGACGACAGCGAAGCCTTTCGTTAAAAAATGATCGAGCAACGGATGGAACAACGTCACCATCCCACGGTTGCCACGAACGAACGCCCCTCCGTGTGCGTAGACGGCGACAGGGAACGGACCATCCCCCGTCGGATAATATACGTCAAATTGGAGCGGGCGGTCATCGATGATTTTATACGTGTGTGTTCGCCGCTTGCGGGTCGAGGCCCGAACTGGAAGTTCGGGTTCTTGCCAACGCACGAGGGAACCGTACTGATTCCACACGGTGGCACCGGCCGCAGTCGCCGCCGCGAGGGCGGCCCCGCCGACGAACCAGGCGGTCTCCTTTCTCATATACATCCACTCCTCGTTCTTTTTTTAATCATATTCCCTTTTTGTGAAAAAATCATCCATCGGAAGTCGGACTTGACGTGCATGAATCTGCCACCTATAATATAAGGCGCAATCACAGAACGTAACCGTTACGGTTTAATGGTTCAATAGAGAGAGGACAGGTGGAGAATCACATGAATAAAAAGTTACTTAGTGTCGCCGCTGCCGGGACACTGTTTTTAGGCGGATGTGCCAATAATGGAGACAGCAACGCAGCGGAGGAGGCGAACGATCAGTTGACCGTTTACGCGTCGACGTTCGCCTTGAAGTCGATCGCAGAAGAAATCGGTGGCGACCGTGTCCGTGTCGAGATGGTCATCCCGCCTGGCGCAGACCCACACACGTACGAACCGACGTCACGTCAAATGACACAAATCGCCGAAGCGGACTTGTTCTTGACGGTCGGACACGACCTCGAGCCTTACGTCGAGTCGATGGAGAAGAGCCTCGCGAACGAGAACGTCACGTTCGTCAAAACAGCCGAAGACGTCTCGTTACTTGATGCTGACAAGACGGTCCACGTTCACGGCGAAGACGAACATGCTCATGAAGAGGATGAGCACGGCCACGAGGAAGATGAACATGCCCATGAAGAGGACGAGCACGGCCACGAGGAAGATGAGCATGGACATGAAGCAGAAGATGCACACGGGCATAGCCACGGTCAATACGACCCACACGTCTGGCTCGACCCGATGAACGCCGTCTCGATGGCAGAAGCGGTCGAGGCTTCATTCGCCGATCAGGCACCAGACTATAAGGACGAGTTCGCCGACCGGTTGAGCGCCTTCAAAGCAGAAGCAGAGACGCTCGATGCCGAGTTACAAGCAGCCGTCGACGCCGGATCGAAGAAGCAACTTCTCGTCACACATGCGGCCTACGGCTATCTTGCGGAGCGTTATGGCTTCGAGCAACTCCCGATCGCCGGATTGACCCCGTCTGAAGAGCCGTCTCAACAAGCGTTGAAGCGCGTCATCGAAGAAGCGCGTGCCCACGACTTGACGCATATCGCCTTCGAAGACACGGTGACGCCGAAAGTCGCGGAAGTCGTGAAAAACGAGATCGGCGCCGAAGCAGTGACGATTTACAACTTGGAGTCTGTCACGAAAGAACAGATGGAACAAAGCTATTTCGACTTGATGCGTGAAAACGTCAAAGCACTCGAAATCGCGTTGAAGTAACACGAAAGAACGCTCGGTGCCTGAGGC
>NZ_JNAA01000103.1:0-41140 GCF_000696055.1 Exiguobacterium sp. AB2 | reverse complement strand
CGCCAGGCAAACGGTGGTTCTGGAGCATTCGCTCAAGGGCCGCCGCTTTTTTATATCGTCATTCAAATGAAAGAGAGGAAGAACAGATGGCCAAAAAAATCAAAGTATACGTCGAGCCAAACGAGACGGTCGGTGAGTGTTTAGATCGCATCGCTCAAATGGGGTATCGCCCGGTACGTAGGATTGAAAAGCCTGTCTTTGAAAAAACGGGAACCAAAGACGAACCTGTACATTCCCATCAATCGATTTTATTTGAGTGCGTTGCTCTCAAACCATGATGCCAAACCGTCCTTTTATGAGGGCGGTTTTTTTACGTACTGAGAATGAGTTAAAAGCGAACGATAAATATTCAGACAATTAAAATGTTCGCACTTTGTTGACATGTTTTCAAAGAACAAGGTACGATAGGCGTGTGAGTTAAGAAAATCAAATATCGCTCCATATAATCGCAAGGAAATGGCTTGCAAGTTTCTACCTGATCACCGATTCTGGTCAGACTATGGGGTATAGTCGACATTTTTTTGTCGTGGTCTATACCCTAAACTGACGAATCGGTTTAGGGATTTCTTTATTTTAAGGGGGACGCTGAAGTGAAGACAGTTGGTGTAATCATGGGCAGTTCATCTGACTGGGAGACGATGCAACATACATGTGCTGTGCTTGATACGCTCCACATCGCATATGAGAAACAAGTCGTGTCGGCGCATCGCACACCTGATCTTATGTTCGAATATGCTGAAAAGGCACGAGACCGCGGGATTCAAATCATCATCGCCGGTGCAGGGGGGGCTGCCCACCTTCCGGGGATGGTGGCCGCGAAGACGACGTTGCCAGTCATCGGTGTACCCGTTCAATCGAAAGCGTTGAACGGGCTCGATTCACTTCTATCCATCGTCCAAATGCCGGCCGGTGTACCGGTCGCGACGGTCGCGATTGGACAAGCAGGCGCCACGAATGCCGGACTTCTCGCCGCACAAATCCTTAGCATTCATTCAATGGACATCGCCGATCGCCTTACGCAATATCGCCAAGAGAAAAAAGAGATGGCGATGCATGGAACGGAGGAACTCGTCTAATGAGAATCGGGATATTAGGCGGAGGCCAACTTGGACGAATGATGTCACTCAGTGCAAGTGCGATGGGGTACGAGACGCTCAGCCTTGACCCAGCTGAACGCGCACCGGCGGCTCAAGTGGCACCGAGTATCGTCGCAAACTTTGACGACGTCGAGGCAGCAAAAGAACTCGCAGCGCGTACCGACGTCATCACATATGAGTTCGAGAACATCGAGACCGCAATGATTGAAGCGATTCGCGATAAGTGCCCGCAAGGCATGGACGTGTTGAAAGCAACGCAGCACCGATTGCTCGAAAAACAGATGATTGAGTCGGCTGGGTTACGGGTCGCCCCGTATGTGCCGGTACGTTCTGTACGAGACGTCTTACGAGCCCAAGAGTTACTTGGGTTGCCATTTGTCATCAAGACGTGTCGATTTGGATACGATGGCAAAGGACAGACGGTCGTCCGGACGATGCAGGATGTCCATTCGTTCACCGATCAGTTCCGTGAGGATGAATACGTCGCCGAAGCGTGGCTTTCTTTTGAAAAAGAGATATCGGTCATCGTGACACGAGGCGTTCACGAGACGACGACGTTCCCGATTAGCGAGAACGTTCATCAAAACAACATCTTACATCTATCGATTGTCCCGGCCCGTCTTTCCGAAGACATCATAGAAGACGCACGTCATCTGGCGCTACAGCTTGCGGATCAGATTGGGTTGATTGGAACGCTCGCAGTCGAACTGTTCGTTATGCCAGACGGTTCCCTTTACGTGAATGAACTCGCACCACGACCTCACAACTCAGGCCATTACACGATCGATGCATGCGAAACGTCACAATTCGAGCAACATATTCGTGCCGTGACGGGCATGTCCCTCGGTCATACGACGTTACACACACCGGTTGTCATGGTCAACCTGCTCGGGGAACATATGCAAAAACTGAACCCGCAGCGTTTACCATCGAATGTTAAACTACATCTGTATGGGAAAGACGAAGCGAAACCCGGACGGAAGATGGGCCACTTGAACGTACTTGCCCCTTCTGTCGACGAGGCGCTTCATACCATCGAACAACTGGCAATTTGGAAGGAGACTGTTTTATGATTTCACGTTATACCCGCCCCGAGATGGCGGCCATTTGGACCGATGAGAACAAGTTTGACGCTTGGCTCAAAGTCGAGCTTTACGCTTGCGAGGCGTGGAGCGAGTTAGGTGTCATTCCAAAAGAGGACGTCAAGGTACTTTGGGATCAAGCCTCATTCGATGTCGAACGAATCCTTGAGATTGAACAAGAGACGCGTCATGACGTGATTGCCTTCACCCGTGCCGTCTCTGAGACACTCGGTGAAGAAAAGAAGTGGGTCCATTACGGATTGACGTCGACGGATGTCGTCGATACAGCGCTCTCTTACTTGATTAAGCAAGCGAACGATATTTTAGAAGCAGACTTGGATCGGTTCATCGACATTCTTGCTGAAAAGGCGAAAGCGCATAAATACGACATCATGATGGGTCGTACCCATGGCGTTCATGCGGAGCCGACGACGTTCGGTTTGAAGCTCGCCCTCTGGTACGAGGAAATGAAGCGCAACAAGAAACGCTTCATGGCAGCACGCGAGACGATTGAGTTCGGCAAGATGAGCGGCGCTGTCGGCACGTTCGCCAACATCGACCCGTTCATCGAATCGTATGTCTGTGACAAGTTGGGCATCCAGGCCGCTCCAATCTCGACACAGACGTTACAACGTGACCGCCATGCTGAATATATGGGTACGCTCGCGTTGATCGCCACGTCGATTGAGAAGATGGCGACCGAGATTCGCGGCCTTCAAAAGACAGAGACACGTGAAGTCGAAGAATTCTTCGCAAAAGGACAAAAAGGATCATCGGCGATGCCGCATAAACGTAATCCGATCGGCTCGGAAAACATGACAGGCCTTGCCCGCGTCATCCGCGGCCATATGGTGACGGCGTACGAGAACGTCCCGCTTTGGCATGAACGCGACATCTCGCACTCATCGGCAGAACGCATCATTTTACCGGACGCGACGAGCTTGTTGAACTATATGCTCAACCGTTTCGGCAACATCGTGAAGAACTTGACGGTGTTCCCGGACAATATGCGCCGCAACATGGACCGGACGTTCGGCATCATCTTCTCGCAACGGATCTTGCTCGCCTTGATTGAGAAAGGCTGGTCACGTGAAGCCGCGTATGATGCCGTGCAACCGAAGGCGATGCAGGCGTGGGAAGAAGAGACGATGTTCCGCACTTTGATTGAACAAGACGCCGAGATGGGCGCACTCTTCACGAGTGACGAGCTCGACGACCTATTTGACCCGAGCCATCACGTGCGCCGTGTCGATGTGATTTTTGAACGCTGTGGTTTGTAATCGTTGAGGGGCGCCATGCCCCTCTCACTTTAAGGGGGAACGGATACAGATGGAAGCAATCTACGAAGGTAAGGCGAAAGCGTTATACGAGACAGAAGAGCCGGGTGTGCTCCGCGTTTATTATAAAGACGACGCAACGGCATTCAATGGGGAAAAGAAACAGTCGATTGACGGCAAAGGCGTATTGAACAACGCCATCACGACCCGTTTGTTCGAGCTGATGCACGATAATAAGATTCCGACGCACTTTATTCAAAAAGTATCGGACCGCGAACAACTCGTCCGCCGTGTCGACATCATCCCGCTCGAAGTCGTCGTTCGCAACGTCGCCGCCGGGAGCCTGGCCAAACGACTCGGTTGGGAAGAAGGGACACCGCTCCTCGCACCAATTGTTGAATTCTATTATAAAGATGACGCACTCGGAGATCCGCTTCTGACAGAAGATCATATCCGTTTACTGCAGGTCGCCACACATAAAGAAGTCGAAACATTGCGACAACTCGGGCTTTGGGTGAACGATGTGTTGCTTGATTTCTTCGCAGAACACGGCATCGACTTAATCGATTTTAAACTCGAGTTCGGTAAAGTCGACGGGACGATCATCCTCGCCGATGAGATTTCGCCGGACACGTGCCGACTTTGGGATCAAGAGACGAAGCAGAAGCTCGACAAAGACGTATTCCGTAGAGACCTCGGATCACTGACCGAGACGTACGGCCAGCTGTTAACACGCATAGGGGGAATGGACCAATGAAAAAAGTAAACGTGTACGTGACATTACGTGAAAGTGTGCTCGACCCACAAGGTGTCGCCGTCAAAGGCGGACTCGATCACCTCGGATTCACCGGCGTTGAATCGGTGCGCATCGGTAAAGTGATCGAGCTCCAAGTGGCAGATGAGACGACCGAAGCGATGGTCCGAGACATGTGTGAGAAGCTGCTCGTCAATACGGTCATCGAGAACTACGAAATCGAGATGGGGGTACTCGCATGAAATTTGCGGTCATCGTCTTCCCAGGATCGAACTGTGACCTCGATCTATATCACGCGGTCAAAGACGTGATTGGCGAAGAAGCGGAATACGTGTTCCATACCGAGACGTCACTAGAAGGTTACGACGGTGTGCTTCTCCCTGGAGGATTTTCATATGGGGATTACTTACGGTGCGGGGCCATTGCACAGTTTTCACCGATCATGAGTGAAGTGAAACGTTTCGCTGAAGAAGGACGTCCAGTATTCGGTGTCTGCAATGGATTCCAAGTGCTTGTCGAGACAGGATTGTTGCCAGGTGTGTTGATGCGAAACCGTGACTTGAAGTTCATGTGTAAGACGGTCGAGCTGAAAGTCGAAAACAACGAGACGATGTTCACGAGCGACTACGCACTCGGTGAGACGATTCGGATCCCGATCGCACATGGGGAAGGCAACTACTACTGTGACGACGAGACGCTCGATACGCTTCGCGCGAACGGGCAAATCGTCTTCACGTATACGGATAATCCGAACGGGTCGGCAGCGGACATCGCCGGCATCACGAACGCACAAGGCAACGTGCTCGGCATGATGCCGCACCCGGAACGGGCGGTCGAGCGATTACTTGGCAGTGAAGACGGAAAACGATTATTCACTTCAATGGTGAAATGGGGGACTCGACATGCTAGTTACAACTGAACCGACAGCACAAGATATCCGTGAAGCACGCTTATACGCGACGATGGGACTTTCAGACGAAGAGTACGCGCTCGTCGTCTCGCTACTCGGACGTGACCCGAACTACACGGAAATCGGCTTATTCTCGGTCATGTGGTCAGAACACTGTTCGTACAAAAACTCGAAGCCTGTGCTCCGTAAGTTCCCGACAACTGGGAAGCACGTCCTTCAAGGACCGGGAGAAGGAGCTGGAATCGTCGACATCGGTGACGGGCAAGCGGTCGCTTTTAAGATCGAGAGCCATAACCATCCGTCCGCGATCGAGCCGTACCAAGGAGCGGCGACCGGCGTCGGCGGCATCATCCGCGACATCTTCTCAATGGGCGCGCGTCCTGTGGCTCTCCTCAACTCGCTCCGCTTCGGAGATTTGAACGAATCACGTGTGAAACATTTATTCGGCCACGTTGTCTCAGGGATTGCCGGGTATGGCAACTGTGTCGGCATCCCGACGGTCGGTGGGGAAGTCACGTTTGACCCGGCCTATGCTGGTAACCCGCTCGTCAATGCGATGTGCGTCGGGCTCATCCGCCACGAAGACATTCAAAAAGGGATTGCGGAAGGCGTCGGCAACTCGGTCATGTACGTCGGTGCGACGACCGGACGTGACGGGATTCACGGGGCGACGTTCGCCTCAGAAGAACTCGGTGAGGATGCGGACGAGAAACGTCCTGCCGTCCAAGTCGGAGACCCGTTTATGGAGAAGTTGTTAATCGAAGCGTGTTTGGAAGTCATCAAGCACCCGGCTCTCGTCGGCATTCAGGATATGGGCGCGGCCGGTCTCACCTCGTCTTCGGCCGAGATGGCGTCAAAAGCGGGGATGGGCATCGAGATGAACCTCGACCTCGTCCCGCAACGGGAGTCAGGGATGACGCCTTACGAGATGATGTTGTCGGAATCGCAAGAACGGATGCTCCTCGTCGTCAAGGCAGGACATGAAGACGAGATTGAAGCGATTGTCACGAAGTGGGGACTTCATGCGATCAAAGTCGGCGAAGTCATCGAAGACAAAGTGCTCCGCCTTGTGCATCACGGCGAGATTGCGGCCGAAGTACCGGTCGACGCGCTCGCCGAAGACGCACCGGTCTATCATAAGCCGTCAAAAGTGCCGGCGTATTACGAAACGTTCCAAGCGATGGCACCGGTCCAACCGGTCGTCACGGATGTGCTCGCGACGTGGAAAGACGTCCTTGCCATGCCGACCATCGCCTCGAAACGTTGGGTGTATGAGCAGTACGACCATATGGTCCAAACATCGACCGTCGTTGCGCCAGGCAGTGACGCGGCCGTCATCCGTATTCGCGACACAGACAAATCGCTGGCGATGACAACGGATTGTAACGCCAAATACGTGTACCTCGATCCACGTGTCGGCGGCGCGATCGCGGTCGCCGAAGCAGCGCGCAACATCGTCGCGAGCGGGGCTGAACCGCTCGCGCTCACGGATTGCTTGAACTTCGGTAGTCCAGACAAACCAGAAGGGTTCTGGCAACTCGACCAAGCCGTCGAAGGCATGGCCGAGGCGTGTCGAACGCTTGATACACCGGTCATCGGAGGAAACGTCTCGCTTTACAATGAGTCGAACGGAACAGCCATCTATCCGACACCGGTCGTCGGCATGGTCGGTTTGATTGAAAAGCGTGAACATATCACGACTTCGTTCGCCAAGACGGCAGGCGACGTCGTCTTCTTGCTCGGTGAGACGAAACCTGAGTTCGGTGGCAGTGCGCTGCAAATGCTACAAGACGGCAAAGTAAGCGGGCATGCACCGTCACTTGACTTAGCGACGGAACGCACGAATCAACAAGCGCTCCTTTCCGCGATTCGTCAAGGGCTCGTCACAGCGGCCCACGACGTGTCAGAGGGCGGACTCGCCGCAGCGCTTCCTGAACTCGTATTCGGGACTGGGTTCGGCTTAGACGTGAGCGTCGAGACGGATCTCGTGACGACACTCTTTAGTGAGTCACAGTCACGCTTCCTCGTCACAGTCGCGGCCGATCAAGCGGACCGCTTCGAGACGTTGACGAACGCCGCGCGTATCGGACACGTGACCGAGGCAACACAACTGATTATCCGAGCGAGTGACCGCCTCATCGAGATGGACGTCACCGAGCTGGAACGTGTATGGGAAGGAGCTATTCCATGTTATATGACATCCGAGGCATGAATGAGGAATGCGGTGTGTTCGGCGTCTACGGACACATCGACGCGTCTCATCTCGCCTACTACGGCCTGCATAGTCTGCAACACCGGGGCCAAGAAGGGACGGGCATCGTTACGGCGGACGGGAAACGGTTGAACGCGAAGCGTGGGCTCGGACTCGTCGCCGAAGTGTTTGACGAACCGTCGCTCGACGCCTTGACCGGGCATCACGCCATCGGGCACGTCCGCTATTCGACGGCGGGGGGGAACACGCTCGAAAACGTTCAACCGCTCCACTTCAAATCGCTCACCGGCGACTTGGCGATGGCGCATAACGGGAACCTCGTCAATGCGACCGAACTGAAACATCTGCTCGAGGCGGAAGGCGCGATCTTCCAGACGACGTCAGACACAGAAGTCGTCGCCCACTTGATTAAGCGGAGTCGTGGCAACTCGCTGAAAGAACGGATTTCGGACAGCTTGGCCCGTCTCGTCGGGGCGTTCGCGTTTCTCTTTTTGACGGAAGACGTACTTTACGTCGCGGTCGATGTCCATGGACTCCGTCCGCTCTCGCTCGGTCAGACCGAGGACGGGGCGTACGTGTTCGCTTCTGAGACGTGTGCGTTCGACGTCGTCGGCGCCACATACGTCCGTGACGTCGAACCGGGCGAGCTCCTCATGATCACAGCGGACGGCATCACGTCCGAACGATACAGTGAAGCCGCGGTCCGGGCGATGTGTTCGATGGAGTATATCTACTTCTCACGGCCAGACTCGATCATCGACGGGGTAAACGTCCATACGGCCCGTAAAGCGATGGGGAAAAAGATGTTCGACGAGGCGCCGGTCGAGGCAGACGTCGTGACCGGGGTGCCCGATTCGAGCATCTCGGCAGCGATCGGTTACGCCGAGGCGAGCGGCATCCCGTATGAGATGGGGCTCATCAAAAACCGCTACGTCGGGCGGACGTTCATCCAACCGTCGCAAGAGCTACGGGAGCGAGGCGTCAAGATGAAACTGTCAGCGCTTCGCGGCGTCGTGAACGGCAAGCGAGTCATCATGGTCGACGACTCGATTGTCCGGGGCACGACGAGCCGGCGCATCGTGAAGATGCTTCGTGAAGCCGGGGCGACCGAAGTGCACGTCCGCATCACGTCACCACCGATAAAACATCCGTGTTATTACGGGATCGATACATCATCAAAGGAAGAGTTGATTGCGGCCACTAAATCTATTACAGAAATTAAAGAAGAGATTGGGGCCGACTCACTAGCATTTCTTTCATTGGAAGGAACGGTCGACGCGATTGACCGACCGTTTGAAGGAAACTTGCGTGGGCAGTGTGCCGCTTGCTTCACCGGACTTTATCCGACGGAACTGGCGGAACTTGTGACAGAGACAAAAGCTTGAGGGGGACTGACGATGAGTTTAAGATATGAACAAGCGGGTGTGAATTTAGAGGCAGGCTATGAGGCTGTATCACGCATGAAGCGTCACGTCGCACGGACGATGCGTTCGGAGGTCATGACGGGACTTGGCAGTTTCGGCGCGATGATCGACCTCGGGTCGATGCAGATGAAGCATCCGATTCTCGTGAGCGGGACGGACGGGGTCGGGACGAAGCTTAAACTCGCGTTCGCGCTCGATCAACATGATACGATTGGGATTGACTGTGTGGCGATGTGCGTCAACGACTGCCTCGTCCACGGGGCCGAACCCCTCTATTTCTTAGACTACATCGCGACCGGGAAAGCCGAACCGGCGAAACTCGAGCGCATCGTCGCCGGTGTCGCCGAAGGCTGTGTCCAAGCGGGTTGTGCCCTCGTCGGCGGTGAGACGGCTGAGATGCCGGGCATGTACCCGGACGGCGAATATGACATCGCCGGGTTCGCTGTCGGTGTCGTCGAGAAAGAAGCGCTCATCGATGGGCAGACGATTGAAGCAGGGGATATCGTCCTCGGTCTCGCTTCGTCTGGCGTTCACTCGAACGGATTCTCGCTCGTCCGTCATATCGTCGAAGCGCAAGGGCTCGCCTATACGGACGAGATCGCCATGCTCGATACGACGCTCGGCAACGCGCTCTTACTGCCGACTCGAATTTATGCCGAGGCGGCGAAAGCAGCCATCGCGACAGGCCGCGTCCAAGGGATGGCCCATATCACGGGCGGTGGCTTCTACGAGAACGTGCCCCGGATGCTTCCGGAAGGACTCGGCGTCACGTTCAACGCCTCAAGCTGGCCGAGCCTGCCGGTGTTTGACTGGCTCGAACAAGTCGGACACGTCTCGAAGCAAGAGATGTTCAACGTATTCAATATGGGCATCGGCTTCATGATCACGGTCCGCCCCGAAGATGTGGATGTCGTTGAAGCCGCTCTCGAACGGGCTGGCGAGACGGCGCACCGCATCGGAAAAGTGGATGCAAAACCGGGCGTCCGCATTACGGGTGTCGATCAGTGAAGCGGTTCGCCATCTTCGCTTCTGGTTCCGGAAGCAATGCGGAGACGATTTGGCAGTCAATTGAGCGGGGGGACTTGTCAGGTGAGTGTGTTTTACTCGTAACAGATAAGCCGGGAGCGAAAGTGCTCGAGCGGGCGGATGCGCATCACATCCCGAGCTTTTCGTTCACACCGAAAGCATATGCGTCGAAGCGAGACTTTGAAGAAGAGATTCTCGTGTTGCTTCAAGCGCTTCGTGTCGAGTACATCGTCTTGGCCGGTTATATGCGTTTGATTGGGGACGTTTTGCTCGATGCATATCCGAGTCGGATTCTCAACATTCATCCGTCGCTCCTCCCGGCATTTCCAGGAAAAGATGCAATCGGTCAAGCGCTTGATGCAAGCGTCGACGTCAGCGGCGTCACGATCCATTACGTCGATGCGGGGATGGACACAGGGCCGATCATCGCGCAACGTAAAGTGGACATCACGGGCTGTGATCGTCAGGAAGCGACCCGGCGGATTCAAGCGGCAGAGCATGCGCTCTATCCGTACGTATTACATGAAGTGTTCAATCAACAGGAGGTTTTCAAGTGAGAGCATTATTAAGTGTGTCAGATAAAACAGGCATCGTCGAGCTTGCGCGTGCGTTCCATCAGGCGGGCATCGAACTGATTTCAACCGGCGGGACGGAAGCAGCACTCGTCGCGGCAGGGTTACCGGTGAAAAACATTTCGGACGTGACCTCGTTCCCCGAGATGCTCGACGGTCGCGTGAAGACGCTCCATCCACTCGT
This sequence comes from Exiguobacterium sp. AB2, assembly GCF_000696055.1. Taxonomy (NCBI): domain Bacteria; kingdom Bacillati; phylum Bacillota; class Bacilli; order Caryophanales; genus Exiguobacterium; species Exiguobacterium sp. AB2. The sequence goes on along the minus strand of NZ_JNAA01000103.1, from coordinate 30,602 downwards.
CCATGGCGGTTTGCTCGGGCGTCGTGATTTGCCTTCGCATGTCGAACAGATGAAAGATCATCATATCGAACCGATTGACTATGTCGTCGTCAACTTGTATCCGTTCAAACAGACGATTGCAAAAGAAAACGCGACGTATGACGAGGCGATTGAGAATATCGATATCGGCGGACCGAGCATGCTCCGTTCTGCGGCGAAAAACCATGCGAGCGTGACGGTCGTCGTTGATCCGTCCGACTACACGGTCGTAGCCGAGGAAGTCACGAACGGCGGGACGTCGTTTGAGACGCGCCAACGCCTTGCGGCGAAAGCGTTCCGCCATACAGCGGCGTACGACGCGTTAATCGCCGACTATTTAGGACGACAAATCGGCGAGACGTTCCCGGAACAGTTGACGGTCACGTATGAGAAAGTGCAAGACCTCCGTTACGGGGAGAACCCACATCAACAGGCGGCATTTTACAAGACACCGCTCTATGACGGGATGACGCTCGCGAACGCAGTACAGCTCCACGGAAAAGAACTCTCATACAACAACATCCAAGACACGAACGCGGCACTCGAGGCGCTCACCGAGTTGACAGAGCCGGCAGCAGTCGTCGTCAAACATATGAACCCGTGCGGTGTCGCGGTCGGCGAGACGATTCACCAAGCGTTCACACGTGCCCATGCGGCCGACCCGGTCTCAATCTTCGGGGGAATCGTCGCGTTGAACCGGGAAGTCGACCTTGAGACGGCAGAAGCTCTTCGGGACATCTTCCTCGAGATCGTCATCGCGCCATCCTTTAGCGAGGCAGCACTTGACCGATTGAAAGAGAAGAAGAATCTCCGTCTGTTGACGCTCGACATGGGGCAGATGACGGGGACACGGTTGACCGCGGTCGCCGGTGGCTTGCTCGTCCAAGACGGGGATGACATGACGCTCGACGACGCCTCGTGCCAAATCGTGACGGACCGACGCCCGACGGCTTCTGAGTGGGAAGACTTAAAGCTCGCTTGGCGCGTCGTTAAACACGTGAAATCAAACGCGATCGTCGTCGCCAAAGACGAGACGACAATCGGGATTGGTGCTGGACAGATGAACCGGGTCGGGGCGGCGAAAATCGCCTTCGAACAAGCCGGTGAACGAGCCATCGGTGCGGCACTCGGTAGCGATGCGTTCTTCCCGATGGGCGACACGGTCGAAGCAGCGGCAGCGGCCGGCATTACGGCCATCATCCAGCCAGGCGGTTCGATTCGAGATGAAGAGTCGATCAAGGCGGCGAACCGTCATGGCATCACGATGGTGTTCACATCAGTCCGACACTTCAAACACTGAGAGGAGCGATATGATGAACGTACTCGTCATTGGACGCGGCGGGCGGGAACACGCCCTCGCCTGGAAATTGAAGCAGGACGGGCATGACGTCTTCGTCGCCCCGGGCAATCTCAACATGGGCGGCATGACGTGCGTGCCAATCGAAGAGACGGACGTCACGGCGCTCGTCTCGTTCGCCAAGGCAGAACAAATCGGTTGGACGATTGTCGGGCCGGAGTCGGCGCTCATGGCAGGCGTCGTCGACGCATTCCAGAGAGAGGGCTTGCCGATTTTTGGCCCGACGAAAGCCGCCGCCCTGCTTGAAGGGAGCAAGGCGTTCGCGAAGGAAGTGATGCGCCAGGCGGACATTCCGACAGCGGCCTACGAGACGTTCACGGACGCAGCCTCGGCTCTCCGTTACATCGAGACGATTGGTGCCCCGCTTGTCGTCAAGGCGGACGGGCTCGCCGCCGGGAAAGGCGTGACGGTCGCCTTCTCGCTTGAAGAAGCAAGAGAAGCCATTACGGACATCTTCACGACCGACAAGTTCGGTGCACAGTCGCGTGTCGTCATCGAAGAGTTTTTGGAAGGTGAAGAGTTCTCGCTCATGGCGTTCGTCTCTGGTGACCACGTCATCCCGATGATCACGTCGCAAGACCATAAACGTGCCTATGACAACGATGAAGGACCGAACACGGGCGGGATGGGTGCGTATAGCCCGATGCCTCACCTTGCCGGAAGCGTTTATGATGAGGCGGTCGAACGTGTACTCCATCCGCTCGCGAAGACGATGGTTGAACGTGGGACGCCGTTCGAAGGCTTCCTGTACGCTGGGCTCATCTTGACGGCTGACGGGCCGAAAGTGATTGAGTTCAACGCGCGTTTCGGGGACCCGGAAACCGAAGTCATCATCCCGAACCTCGTTTCACCGCTCCTAGACGTCATCGAGGCCGTCGTCGCCAAGAAAACGTACGCCATCGAGTGGCTTGATGCTTACACGATTGGTGTCGTCGTGGCGGCGGAAGGCTATCCGTCGACAGCGGTGTCGGGTCAAGTGTTATCCGGGTTTGAGCGGTTATCTGGAGACGTCCTCGTCTTCCATGCCGGTACGACGAAACAAGATGGCGAGATTGTTGGGAATGGCGGGCGGTTGTTCGTCCTCACCTCGACGAAACCGACGTTACAAGAGGCAAGACGAACGGCATATGCCGCGCTTGAAACGCTCGAACTGCCGGAGACGTTTTACCGATCGGACATCGCGCACCGAGCACTTATACAGATTTTTTAAAGGATGGGTCAACCCATCCTTTTTTTCATGCGAAAAGAAGGAAATGCCAACTTCGTGTTCTACAATAATGATGTAGATTGAAGGAAGAAGGTGGTCGGCATGCGCATTCGGACAAAACTGATGATTGCGGTGGCGTTGAATATCCTCATTTTTGTCGGCGTCATCTTCTTTGTCGTCCGGCCTTATTTCATCGAACAGAGCATGGAGCGTGACCGGCTCGCGGTCGACAGTCAGATCGCGAGCGTGACCGAGACACTCGCGAATCGAAAGAGTAGCCTCGAGCGGACGCTCGTCGATTGGGCGGCATGGAACGACGCGTATGCGTTCGTCCAAGGAAAGAACGAGGCGTTCGTCGACAGCAACATCAGCGAGGCGTCGCTCGACAATTTGAACGTCAATGCGATGCTGTTTTTAAATCGGGACGGGGATGTGCATTACGCCACGTTCCAAAAGCAGGGCTTGTCGCTGACTGAGCCGGAGCAACAGGCGTTTTTGACCGATATCGCTTCACGTGTTCGAGCTGACGCCAACACGCGCAGTACGATTTATGAGAGCGAATACGGGCCCGTGTTTTATGCGACCCATCCGATTCTCCAAAGTGACCGTAGCGGTCCGGTCGAAGGGACGCTCGTCATGCTCGAGTTCGTCAGCAGTCATTTCGTCGCCGATTTGAGTGCCCAGACGAAGTTACCGCTCGCCGTAGGTCTGACCGAAGCGACCGATACGATGATCACGTCGCGGGACGGGCTGACACATGTTGTCATCCCGCTCGATACGGTGTATGACAAGACCGACTACGGCATCACGTTCGTCGTCGAACCGACACACTACGCGAACACGGTGTCGATGCTTCGGCTCGGGATGGTCGCGCTCGTCTTCCTCGGAACCGGCCTGTTCTTGTCGTTGTTATGGACGTTCCACCGTGTCGTCATTCGCCGTTTGATGGAAATTGGGGGCGAGTTGAAACAAATCACGGTCGAACGCGACAGTCGCCTGCGTCTCAGTATCGATGCGGGGAGCCGGGACGAGATTGAACAGATGGCCGCGAGTATGAACGAAGTGCTCGCCGCGCTCGAAGATACGCGAGCGGAAGTGCTCGATAAGGCGTATCGCGATGCGCTCACGCAACTGCCGAACCGACTCGCGGTCGAGGATTATTTCGCCGCCGTGCGAAAGACGTACCGTCACATCGGTGTGATTGGGCTCGATCTCGATGATTTTCGACGCATCAATGACCAGTTCGGGCACCGGACCGGGGATGCGGCTTTGATTTATGTCGCCTCGCGGTTGAACTTCTATAAAGAAGAAGGGTTCGTTGCCCGAATCGGGGCAGATGAATTCATGTTCCTTCATCCGAACTGGACACTCGAGGAGTTACGTCCGGTCGCGAGACGGCTCATGAAAGATTTGGCGGACTGGGCCGACGTGAACGGGGTGACCGGGCTGACGACGACGATCGGACTCGACGTCTTCGCCTCCCATCATCCGCATCACACGTACGAGATTTTGATGGGACGTCTCGACGTCGTCTTGCACGAGGCGAAGCTGTCCGGGAAAAATCGGGTGCTCTCGTTCCAAGAGATTGAAGACGGTAGCCACTACTTGCAGACGCTCGAGATGGAACGTGATTTGCGCCGTGCGCTCGAAGAAGACGAGTTCGAACTGTATTATCAACCGATCGTCTCGCCTCATCCGTTCGCCGTGCGCGGCGTCGAGGCGCTCATCCGCTGGAATCATCCGGTGAAAGGGCAAGTCTCACCCGGATTGTTCATACCAATCGCCGAACAGCTCGGCCTCATCTCGGATATCGGACGTTGGGTGCTCCGTCAGGCTGTCCGGGAGATGCGTGAGCACGTGACACGTCACGAACTGTTCTTATCGATTAACGTCTCGAAACGTCAAATCGCGGATGGCTCGTTTTTAGGAGAGCTCGAGCGCATTTTACACGATCAAACGTTCAATCCGAGTAATCTGCACGTGGAAATCACGGAAAGTGAGGTCGGCGGCAATCTGCATGAGTTGCAACAGTTCATCACCTCGTTGAAGGCGATCGGGGTAAAAATTTCCCTCGACGACTTCGGTGTTGGGACGTCCTCGCTCTCGTTTCTACAGTCGCTTCAACTCGACTTGATTAAAATCGATCAAAACTTCGTCAAAGGGATTCCGGAAAACACGTTCGACCGGGCGCTGTTAGAAGGGTTGTATCAGACGTTCCATACGCTCGGTCTCGATATCGTCACAGAAGGCGTCGAGCGGCCGGAACAGCTCGCGTTCGTGCTCGAGCATAGCAGTTCGTTGATTCAAGGGTATCATTACAGCAAACCGGTACCGCTCTCGCAACTGGAGAACTATTTGAAGAAAGTGGTCATGCTATAGGCGTCTCCTCGGAGGCGTCTTTATTTGTGTAAACTTTATGTGAATTTCGTTACAATGGTGAACATAACTTGCGACGGATTATGAGAAAAGGTAAACTTGAATCAGGTTAAAGAAAACGCTTACAAAATTATCGTCTGATAATAAAAGCAAGCGATTAAGGGAGGACTGGGTTCGATGCCAACAAACCGATCGGCGCGGGCACCATGGTCGAAAACGATGATTCGCTCACAGCTCGAAGTCGTGGACCAAGTGCGACCGCCTTCGCTCGTCTTGACGAATGCGACATATTTGAACGTGTATGTGAAACAATGGAAGGAAGCCAACATCTGGATCGAAAATGACCGAATCGTTTATGTCGGGCCGGACTTGCCGAAAGCAGCGGTCGAGACAGTCGATGTTTCCGGGAAGTTTATCGTCCCAGGCTACATGGAGCCACACGCTCACCCATTCCAACTGTATAACCCGGCGACGCTGTCGAAGTATGCAGGCGAGCGGGGGACGACCACGCTCGTGAATGACAACATGCTTCTTTTTTTACAAAATAAGGAGCAAGCGTTTGCACAATTGGATGCGATGCAACAGTTGCCGACGAGCACGTATTGGTGGGCCCGTCTCGACACGCAAACGGAGCTTGACCGGGATAGTGTTCTCGTCGACACGGAACGTATCCATGACTGGTTCAACCATCCGGATGTCATCATGGCCGGCGAGTTGACGGCATGGCCGCGCACACTGAAGGGTGACGACGAGATGTTACAGTGGATGCTTGACGCAGAGTCTTGCGGGCTACCGGTCGAAGGACATTTCCCTGGTGCATCGGCGAAGACGCTCACGAAAATGGCGCTGATGGGTGTCCACAGCGACCATGAGGCGATGACGGCCGAAGAAGCGCTCTGTCGGCTCGAACACGGTTATACGACGACGTTACGGCACTCGTCGATTCGTCCGGACCTCCCGGAGATGATGGACGGTTTACTCAAGGCTGGGTTGACGGCGTTCGACCATTTGATGGTGACGACGGACGGTTCGACACCGGGCTTTTATGAGGCGGGCATGCAGGATCAACTCGTGAAGATCATGATGGAGGCGGGACTCGACCCGATCGAGGCGTATCGCATCGTCTCGTTGAACGCGGCCCGTCACTTCGACCTCGATCACGTCCTCGGCTCGATCGCCCCGGGGCGGATTGCCCATTTAAATATTCTCGACGCCGTGGACGATCCGCGTCCGACGAGCGTCATCGCAAAAGGACAATGGATTGTGCGCGACGGCGTCTCCCTGTTCCCGGACGAGCTCGTCGAGGCGGTGCTCGCGCTCATGCCGGCGACAGACGTCGAGATTGAGCTTACCCTGCAAGATTTGTCGTTCAGCATGCCCGTCGGCCTCGATATGGTCAACTCGGTCATCATGAAACTGTTTAAGATCACGCACGATACCGGGCAAGACGAACTGCCGCGCGAAGGGGACGAGTCGTTTCTCATGTTGCTCGACAAAGAAGGCAAGTGGCGGCTCAACACGGTACTGAAAGGATTCGCCAACGATTTCGGCGGTCTCGTCAGCTCGTACTCGATCAGTGGCGATTACTTGATTCTTGGGAAATGCAAACAAGACATGTTGACGGCGTTCGCGCGGATGAAAGAACTCGGCGGCGGCATCGTCCTCGTCGACCGAGGGGAAATCATCGCAGAAATCCCGCTCCCGCTCTGCGGCATGACCTCGACGGAGCCGATTGAGCGGTTGATCGAGCAGGAGAAACAGCTTCGGGAGGAGCTCGTGACACGTGGGTATCATTTCGAAGACCCGATTTACACGCTCTTGTTCCTCGCCTCGACACATTTGCCGTATGTGCGGGCGACGCCGCTCGGAATTTACGAAGTCATGAAAAAACAAATACTATTTCCAGCGATTTTGCGATGAACAGTTGAGTCCGAGGCAGTCGTGCTTTAAAATGATAAAGAAGTACGATGGAGAGAGGATGCTTGCGGATGCAACTCGATAAATTAAGAGGGCGTGAACTTGATCAGCTGTTTGAGGCGATCTTGAAGCTCGACACGCTCGAAGACTGTTATCAATTGTTTGAAGATTTAGCGACCGTCAACGAAGTCCAGGCGCTGGCCCAACGGTTAGAAGTGGCTCGCCAAATTCGTGAAGGCAGCACATATCATAAAATCGAAGAAGCGACAGGTGCTTCGACGGCTACGATTTCTCGTGTCAAGCGTTGCTTGAACTACGGGTCTGGTGGCTATGACCTTGCCCTTGAACGCCTAAACCAATCAGACAAAGGTGACTCGTAAGAGTCATCTTGTTTTTGATGGAGAGGAGGGGCATGATGCAAGACAAATTTATGAAACGTAATTTACAGCTGTTCTTTCGAAAACTGACACCGGTCCAGACGCTCGTCTTGATTTACAGCGCGGCCGTGATTTTGTCGATCATCCTGCTCGCTCTGCCAATCGCGCACAAGCCTGGTGTCACAATCACGTTCACCGACCTCGTCTTTTTCGCGGTCAGTTGTGTCAGTGTCACCGGACTCACGCCGATTGTCGTCGCGGACACGTTCTCGACGTTCGGACTATTCATCATCCTCTTCATCGTTCAAGTGAGCGGGGTCGGGTTGATTAGTCTTCATGTCATCATGTGGATTTTGCTCGGGAAGCGTATCGGTTTCCGTGAGCGCCAACTCATTTTGCGTGACCAAAACCAGACGTCGATGTCTGGTATCATCAAGTACATCACCGAGATCGTCATCACGGTAATCGCGATCGAGGCAATCGGTGCGGTGCTACTCGGTGTTCACTACTTAAACTACTTTGACACGGCCGGCGAGGCATTCCTTCAAGGCTTGTTCGGGGCCGTAAGTGCGACGACGAACGCCGGATTCGATATTACCGGTAGCTCGCTCGCCCCGTTCCGGGAAGACCCGTTCGTCATCTTCACACAAATCGCGCTCATGACCGGCGGTGCCATCGGGTTCCCGGTGCTCGTCGAGATTCGGACGTATTTGACGAGCCGCATCATGCGCAAGCGTGAGAACTTCCCGCACCGTTTCTCACTGTTCACGAAGTTGACGGTCTCGACGTTCTTCATCTTGAGTGCAATCGGGACGGTCGGATTGTTCTTGTTCGAGTACAACAACGCCTTCAAAGAGTTGCCGCTCTGGCTCGCGCTGTCGGACTCGTTATTCCAGTCCGTGACGACGCGAAACGGGGGACTATCGACGGTCGACGTCAACTTGTTCTCGGAAGGCAGTATGTTGCTCTTATCGATTCTCATGTTCATCGGGGCCTCGCCGTCTTCGGTCGGTGGGGGGATTCGGACGACGACGTTCGCCGTCGCCGTGCTCGGGGTCATCGCGTTCATCCGTGGGGACTCGTCGATTAAAATTTTCGGACGCGAAATCGTGCTCGAAGATATTTGGAAAGCGTTCGTCATCATCACCGTCTCGCTCGCCGTCTTGCTGACGGGTGTCATGGTGCTCGCGTTCTTTGAGGACGCCTCGCTCACCCGGATCTTGTTCGAGGCGTGCTCGGCGTTCGGGACGACCGGACTTTCGGTCGGGCTGTCCTCGGAGTTCAGTAACGTCGGGAAATGGGTGCTCACGATTCTCATGTTCATCGGCCGGATTGGGGTCATCGCCTTCATCTTGATTTTGCAACGCCGTCAGCCGAAACGGATGTACAATTATCCGAAAGAATCGATTATCTTAGGTTAAGGAGACAAGGTCATGAAGGCATTTTGGATCAACTTCGGTTACGTGTTCGTCGTCCCGGTCTTGCCGTTTATCGCCATCGTGAACGGGACGGCGCTTTGTTCCCCTGATTCACCTTTGCTCGACATTCCAGTCCTCGGATTCTTTTTAGGGAATCCGCTCTGGTTCGTCCCGGTGTATGGGGTGTTTGCGCTCTTCGTCGCAAGATGGATGACCGCACGCGAACGCCGCACCGCCGAATCACGACACGTCTGAAGACTTGCTGCGGCAAGTCTTTTTTTCGTCAACAGATGCAACCGAGTCTAAAAATCGCTACACTAGAGAAGGTATCGAATGGAGGGAGCCGAATGGAATTTACGAAGTGGCGTCATGTCTTTAAGTTAGACCCGAACAAATCCATCGACGACGCGTCGCTCGAGGCGCTCATCCACTCAGGGACCGATGCCTTCCTCATCGGCGGGACGGACGGGGTGGACGCAGAGAACACGTACCGGCTCTATGAACGGTTAGCCGGGTGTGGCGTCCCGCTCGCGCTCGAAATGAGCCATCCCGACCAGACGGTGCGCGGCTTTCAGCACTACTTCATCCCGACCGTGTTGAACGCCGGGAGTGTCGATTGGGTGATCGGACACCAGGCGCGGGCGTTTGAATCATACGGACATTGGTTCGATGCGACGTGCGTGACCGGTCAAGGGTATATCGTCTTAAACCCCGAGGCGAAAGTCGCCGTCGTGACAGAAGCCAAGACGAGCCTGTCGCTCGAGCAAGTCGTCGCCTACGCCGAGACGGGTCGATACGTGTTCCGACTGCCGTCCCTCTATCTCGAATATAGCGGCACGTTCGGCTCGCCGGACGTCGTCAAAGAAGTTCGTCTCGCTTTGCCGGACACGCACTTGTTTTACGGGGGTGGCATCGACGGGGCCGAAACGGCGCGCTTGATGGCCTCTTACGTAGATACGATTGTCGTCGGTAATGTCATTTATGAGAATCTCGACGGAGCGCTTGCGACCGTAGCAGCACTCCGATAAAATAAGAACAAACGTTTGGAATGAAGAAAGGAAACGATTATGTATAACTTGAGTGAAGAATTGGTCAAAGGCATGAACCCTCCACAAGCAGAGGCAGTCAAATATACGGACGGCCCGCTGCTCATCATGGCCGGGGCGGGGTCTGGGAAAACACGCGTCTTGACGCATCGCGTCGCCTATTTGATGGCGTCGAAACAGATTGCGCCGTGGAACATTCTCGCCATCACGTTTACGAACAAAGCGGCCCGTGAGATGAAAGACCGAATCGCCCGTCTCGTCGGCGGTGTCGCGGACGATATTTGGATTTCGACGTTCCACTCGATGTGCGTCCGAATTTTACGCCGGGACATCGATCGCATCCGTTATGACCGGAACTTCTCGATTCTTGACTCGTCCGATCAATTGACGGCGATCAAGCAAGTGCTCAAAGAGTTGAACCTTGACCCGAAAAAATACGAGCCACGGACGCTCCTCGGTATGATCTCGAACCATAAGAACGAGCTCCGCACGCCACAAGAGGCGGCCGCACTCGTCGGCAACAACCCGTACGAAAAAGTCATCTCGGACGTTTATACGGCCTATGAGAAGAAGTTGAAGCAAAACAACGTGCTCGACTTTGACGACTTGATTATGAAGGCGATCCAGTTGTTCCAAGAAGCGCCGGACGTGCTCGCGTTCTATCAGAAGAAATTTCGATACATCCATGTCGACGAGTATCAAGATACGAACCGGGCCCAATATACGCTCGTTAAACTGCTTGCCGAGGCGCATGAGAACTTGTGTGTCGTCGGGGACTCGGACCAGTCGATTTATCGCTGGCGCGGCGCCGACATCGCCAACATCTTGACGTTTGAGAAGGACTATCCGAGCGCGCACGTCATCTTGCTCGAACAGAACTATCGCTCGACGAAACGCATTCTAGAGGCGGCGAATGGGGTCATCCAAAACAACTCGAGCCGTAAAGATAAAAAGTTGTGGACGGAAAACGCGGAAGGGGAGAAGCTCCTCCTTCATGTCGCTTCAGACGACCGTGATGAAGCGTTCTTCATCATCAATCAGATGAAAGAGCTCCGCCAAGAAGGAATCGATTACGGCGAAATGGCCGTTCTGTATCGGACGAACGCTCAATCGCGTGGACTTGAAGAGATGCTGCTCAAGTCGAACATCCCGTATAAGATGGTCGGCGGGACAAAGTTCTATGAACGAAAAGAAATCAAAGACATCTTGGCGTATTTGCGCTTGATCGCCAACCCGGACGAGGACATCTCCTTCGTCCGTGTCGTCAACGAACCGAAGCGCGGCATCGGCGCCGCGACGGTCGATAAGCTCGGCGACTTCGCCGGGATGCAGGGTGTGTCGCTCATGGAAGCGATTCGTGACATCGAGCTGTCGGGCATTGCCCCACGCACAGCGACGAAGCTTGCCGAGTTCCGTCAATTGATGGTCGATTTGCGTCAAATGGCCGACTACTTGTCGATTTCCGAATTGATTGAAGAAGTGCTGAAGAAGTCAGGCTACGAAGAGATGCTCAAAATCGAGAAGACGCTTGAAGCCGAGAGCCGCCTCGAGAACTTGCAAGAGTTCCTCTCGGTCGCGCAAAACTTCGAGAAAGAGAGTGACGAGCAGACGCTCGTCGCTTTCCTGACCGACTTGACGCTCGTCTCGGATCTCGATTCGCTCGAAGAAGTCGACGAGTTGCACCAAGTGACGCTCATGACGCTCCACTCGGCCAAAGGGCTCGAGTTCCCGGTCGTCTTCTTGATTGGGATGGAAGAAGGGCTGTTCCCACACAGCCGTGCCTTGAACGATCCGGAAGAGATGGAAGAAGAACGTCGTCTCGCTTACGTCGGGATCACACGGGCTGAGAAACGTCTCTATTTGACGCGGGCCCAGTCCCGCATGTTGTACGGGCGTTTCCAAAACAACCCGGAGTCGCGCTTCTTACATGAGTTGCCGGAGACGTTATTAGAACGTTCAGGTAAAGCGAAGAAGCCGATGCCATGGAATCCGGTCGAGTCGCCAGGGAAACTTCCCGTGAACGGCTTCAGCTCAAAACCGAAACCGAAGCTCGCCCAGTCGTCTGGCGCCGAGTCGATCGGTTGGAACGTCGGAGATAAAGCGAATCATAAGAAGTGGGGACAAGGCACGGTCGTTCAGACGCGTGGCGAAGGCGACCAGCTCGAACTCGATATCGCCTTCCCGGCCGTTGGCATCAAGCGCCTACTCGCCAAGTTTGCCCCAATCGAAAAAGCGTGAGGTGATTATATGGAGATGGCAGAACGCGTTGAAGCGATTCGTCAAAAGTTAAATCAATACGGGTATGAATATTATGTGCTCGACCGACCGAGCGTCCCGGATGCGGAATACGACCGTCTCATGAACGAGCTCATCGAAATTGAGACGGATTATCCGGAACTCCGGAGTCCGGATTCGCCGACGCAACGTGTCGGCGGCGCCCCGCTCGATGCGTTCGTCAAAGTGACGCATGACACGCCGATGCTATCACTCGGCAACGTCTTCTCTAAAGAAGAGCTCGTCGAATGGGTCGAACGGATCGAGAAAGACCTCGGCTACAGTCCGCTGTTCGTCGCCGAGCTCAAGTTCGACGGTCTCGCCGTGTCGCTTAAATACGAGGACGGACGGTTCGTCCGCGGTGCGACGCGCGGTGACGGGACGACCGGGGAAGACATCACACAAAACTTGCGGACGATCCGCTCGATTCCGCTTCGGTTGAACGAGGACGTCACGTTCGAGGTGCGCGGTGAGGCGTACATGCCGAAACGGTCATTCGAACATTTGAACGACGAGCGAGAACGTCTTGGGGAACCTTTATTCGCCAACCCGCGCAATGCGGCGGCAGGTTCGCTCCGACAGCTCGACTCGAAAATCGCGGCGTCGCGGAACTTGGCGTTCTTCGCCTACGGGCTCGTCTCGACGGACGACCTCGTCGCCTCGCATGACGAGTCGCTCGAATATTTGCGCCGTCTCGGCATCGCCGTCAGCCAAGAGTACACGACGTGTCGTACGGCCGATGAGTTATGGGACTATATTGAAACGTATGTGACGAAGCGGTCCGAACTGCCGTATGAGATTGACGGTATCGTCATCAAAGTCGCAGCCTACGAAGAACAAGAACAGCTCGGCTTCACGGCGAAGAGTCCGCGTTGGGCCGTCGCCTATAAGTTCCCAGCCGAGGAAGTCGTGACGACGATTGAAGACGTCGACTTCAGTGTCGGGCGGACCGGGAAAGTCACGCCACGGGCGCGGTTCGCACCGGTCTCGGTCGCGGGCTCGACCGTGACGTATGCCACGCTTCACAATGAAGACTTCATAAAAGAAAAGGATTTACACGTGTTTGACCGCGTCATCATTAAGAAGGCAGGCGATGTCATTCCGGCCGTCGTGTCGGCCATCGTCAGTGAACGGACCGGGAACGAACAGGAAATCGTCTTCCCGACACATTGTCCGGCGTGTGACTCGGAGCTCGTCCGATTAGAAGGCGAGGCCGATCATCGTTGTGTCAATCCGGAGTGTCCGGCTCAGCTATTAGAAGGGTTGATTCATTTCGTCTCACGTCCGGCGATGAATATCGACGGTCTCGGAGAGAAAGTCATCACCCAACTGCATGAGGCCGGTCTCGTCCATAACGTCGCCGACTTGTATCGTCTTGACCGCGAGGCGCTCCTTGCGCTTGAACGGATGGGTGAGACGTCGGTGACGAACTTGCTCGCGGCGATCGAGCAATCGAAACAGAACTCGCTCGAACGTGTATTGTTCGCGCTCGGTATCCGTCTCGTCGGCCAAAAGGCGGCGACGCTCATCGCCGAACGATTCGAGACGATGGATCAAATCATGACGGCTTCTGTAGAAGCGTTGACGGCGATTGACGGCATCGGTACGAAGATGGCCGAATCGATCACCCTCTATTTCGAGAAACCGGAAGCCCAAGATCTCGTGCAGGAACTCGCTGAAGCAGGTGTCAATTTGACGTTCAAAGGGACGAAGCGCCCCGTCGACACGGACGCGCCGCTTGCAGGGAAGACGGTCGTCTTGACCGGCAAACTGCATGAGATGACGCGTGGCGAAGCCGGGAAGAAGCTTGAACTGCTCGGCGCGAGCGTCACTGGAAGCGTCAGCAAGAACACGGATTTGCTCGTCGCCGGTGAGAAGGCTGGTTCGAAATTGACGAAAGCGGAGTCACTCGGCATCGAAGTGTGGGACGAAGCGGCGCTCCTTTCGTTCTTATCCGAACAGAATTGAAACGAGTCACCATCTGAACGATTTTCAGATGGTGACTTTTTTTCATTGACCTAACGTTCGAAAAAATTAAGGTTTCGACGGATTTACGAAAACGCCGGAAGGGTAATGAATAGTATCCTTACAATTTGCAAAATCTTCCTGAATTAGAGGACCCTTTGACACCACGACTCGCGCACACACATCCTCTTTTCTCCCTCCGTGCCGAGGCGGTCATCGGACAGACATGTCGACTGGCATTCAGCTTAGAGGAGGGACACATCATGACGCACGCCACCCGTCAATGGACTGCATGGATCGCTTTGATTGCATTATTGATCAGCTTACTTACACCGAACGTTCTTTACGCCGAGACCGCGAGTACGGTTTATGTACAGGTCGACTTGACGACCGAGGAAGCAGACAGCTTATTCGAATCGAGTCTCGTCTATGAAGACGTGACGTATTACGGGGTTCGGGAAACTATGGACACATGGCGCTTCATGATTGATGCGCCGAGCGTCGACGGGTCCTTGATTGACACGGTCACGCTGTACGATGAAGGTCGCGTGCCGTACTCGTTCACGGCCTTCACGATTACAGAGGGAGCGGCGATTGAACCGGTCGTGGAAGAAGTGTTAACGGAAACGCCACCTGTCGAAGAAACAGAGTCGGCGGAATTGATTGTTGAAGAAGTCGTGGAAGAAGCGCTTCCTGAAGAATCGGTTGTAGAAGCAACCGTCGCAGAGGAATCGAGCGTGGAAGAAGCAGGTGTCGAAGAACCGGTCGTGGACGTCGAGGTGATGACAGAAGAAATAGCGGCGACCTCTGTCACCCCTTCTGTCACGATCGAGAAGCTCGCACTCGGGGCGGACGGCGAAATCACGGAAGTGCTCGCAGGCGACTTGTTGACGTATCGACTCGTCATCAACGTGACAGGGGCACCGATTGAAAACTTCTCGGTGTCGGACACGGTACCGGAAGCGTTGACGGTCGTCACGGATTCGGTTGAAGTGATTGGTCCGGAAGGTGTGGAGACGCCCGTCCCGACCGTCGTCAGCGGTCCGCCCGCTTTCAACTGGACGTTCCCGGTCATACCGGTCGGGACAACGGTGATTCAGTTTGACACGTTCGTCCCAGACTTGAAAATGGAGATGGACGTGACGAACACGTTTTGTATCGGGGTCGAAAACGAAGCGATTCCAAACGATTGTGCGGACGTGACGGTGACCGTCGTACCGAACGAAATGATCGGGCTTGAGGTCGGAAAAGAAGCGAATATCGATCAAGCGGTCGTCGGCGGGATGATTCCGTACACATTCATCATCGAGAACACTGGGGAGACATTGCTCACGATCACTTCGATTGAAGATGAATTCTTTGACGGTGGCATCAGCGCCGAAGCCATCCGTGTATTCAATGAGACGTTGCAAACAAGATTTGATGCGCTAATTGGAGAGGATGGGCTTGCCCCGGGCGAACGGGTGGAAACGACCATCAACCTCGAAGTGCCGGACGATTACGATGCGGCGACCGAACCTGAAATCGGGAATATCTTCCGAGTGGCCGCCACTGACGAATATGGTCGTGTGATTGATGCCGAGAGCCAACAAATCGTCTTGTTGGACCGGATTGACTTCACCGTGACAAAAGAAGCGAACCCGAAAACAGTGCATCCGGGCGATGCGATTGTGTACACGTATACGATTACGAACACGTCGAACGTCACGCTTCATTTCGTCGACGTGATGGAAGAATGGACGAGCGGGGCCTTGACCGTGACAGAACAGCGTGACGCGACCGAAGCGCTACGTAACGGCATGCGAGCCCTAGCGGAAGTCGAGAACGGCCTTGTGCCCGGTGAAGAAGTCGTCCTGGAGATGGAGCAAGTCTTGTTGCCTTCTTACGACGTCCGAGCTGGCGAGACGTTGACGAATCGGGTGACCTTCACGTTCGAAGTGAGCGGGAACCGCGTCTCCCGTTCGGCCGAGGCGACGGTTCACGTCAAACAAGCCATCCCAGAACGGGAAGATGACAGTGCGTACGTCAAAGATCCGACGACACCCCCGACACAAGGGACGCTCCCGATGACTGGTTCGACGAGTACGTGGGTAACAGCGCTCGGTCTCCTGTTTATCCTCGTCGGACTGATGACGTTCATGTATCGCCGACGTCCATCGAACAAAGCATAACGCGTCTTCCTCCGGTTCCATTGCCGGAGGATTTGTTCGTCTAACGGACTGATTCCGCTTCGACACTTTTTTCAGCGGGCGATTTTGCTATAATAGAAAAAGTGTATGAGGAATCGACTTGTTAAAAGGAGTTAACGATAGATGAAATGGAAACAACTCATCATTCCCGCAGTGGCCGCCAGTTTGCTACTCAGTGGATGTTCAATGAAGATCCCAATGGGGGAAGAAGAAGCGACGCCGACAGGAAATGAGACGGTGTCAGAAGGGGTCACGCCTGCCATCGAGGCGCGTGATTCGTATTATCAGATGGTGATTCCGTTCAAACCGGCAGCGGCCCGTGGACTCGCGCAACGTCAAGTGAGTTCGTCGCTCGAACTAGAAGAAGTCGAACTTGGCTTGATGCGTCATTCGACCGGAGCGTTCAATCCGGAGCAGTTCGCGTATCAAGAAGGTCAGCTTTTAACGAACACCGACGTGTTACAGCTTCTCGGTCGTAAGAGCAAGGAGCAGGAAGAAGGCGCCTTCGTTCCACTCAACCCGGCTTATCAAAACGGGACGGCGGAAGTTTCAGACGCGGACTTTGTCGACGCCAATAAAGAGTCACCGCTCTATCTCGCCTCGCTCGTCGAACAGAACTACATGCAACGAGCCGATAACGGCTATACGCTCGGCGGTGTCTCGTTCGCGCTCATCTTGAACCGGGAGTACGTCTTCCAAGCTCCAAACTTCGGGCCGACATATACCGAGCGATTGGATGAGAGTAAAGTCATCGCAGAAGGGGAGCGGATGGCGAATGAACTCGTGAAACAGCTACGTGAACGGGAAGACTTTAAAGATCTCGATATTAACGTGGCGTTATATATGAAGGCTTCGCAAGGCTCGCCGACACCCGGAAACTACATCAAGTCGGCTTTCGTCGGCAAGTCGGATCAAATCGCCTCAGGTGATTGGAAAGCAATCGATGAGCGTTATTACTACTTCCCGTCACGTGAGGCGACGAACGAAGTGCGCGACGACTCTCAAAAGTTCACGTTGTTCAGTGACCGAATCGCGGACGTCTTTCCTGACTTTAGCGGCATGATCGGCAAAGGGTTCTATCAGAACGGTGATTTGTCACGCCTTGAGATCGATATCCCGATCCAGTTCTATAGCCGCGCCGAACTGGTTGGCTTCACACAACATATCGTCGGCTTGCTCGAGAACCGTTGGGAATACAACCGCAGTGTCCCGATTCGAATTAACGTGACCTCACTCGGGGGCAACCCGGAAGTGACGATCGTCTTCGAAGAAGGCATGGCCAATCCGAAAGTATACTTCTAATTAAGAATGGGCTTCGTTTTGAAACGAAGTCCTTCTTTTTTTCGTACACATTAATGAGGGTAATCTTTGACCTTGTTTGACCAATTAGATAGAATAGACTTAACAGAATCGGGAAAGGGATAGGTGAGGTGAAACGAAATGGCAAAAAACTATTATGACGTCCTCGGCGTGTCGAGGCAGGCATCCGAGCAGGACATTAAACGAGCATATCGAAAGTTGGCCAAACAATACCATCCGGACGTGAATCAAGACCCGGGCGCGCAAGATCAGTTCAAAGCGATTCAAGAAGCGTTCGACGTATTGAGCGACCCAGAGAAAAAAGCAAATTATGACCGCTACGGAAGTGCGGAAGGACCGACATTCGGTGGCGGGACGTATAGCGGAGACGGATATGGGGAGGGCTCGGCCCAGTTTGAGGATTTGTTCCGTCAATTCGGGGGCGGCTCACGGACGACGTCGCGGACGTTCGGATTTGAGGACATGTTCGGCAGTTTCTTCAACCAGACGGTCGAGGAAGACTTGGATGAGACGGTACGCGTCAACGTACCGCTTAGCCAATTGACGAAAGAGGCGAAAGTGAGTTTGCGTCTCCAGTCTGGGACTGTGAACGTGAAAATTCCCCAAGGCGCCTATGAAGGACAAAAGCTGCGCCTAAAAGGGAAGGGCAGTAAAGTCGGACAATCCGGGGACCGCGGCGACGTCTACGTCGAGCTCCATTTCACGGACGACGAGGCGTATCATCGGGAAGGTGCGAACGTCATCACCGTCAAACGGTTGCGTCCGCTCGCATTTCTTGACGGGACGGAAGTCGTTATCGCGACGCTCGACGGGGGCCGCGTGAAATTGAAAGTGAAACCGGGTTCGCGTCCAGGGCAACGGATGCGGATTCCAGGACGTGGCTTTATGACGACCTCGAAAGTCCGGTCTGACTTGTTCGTCCAGCTCGAGGTCGACTTGCCACTCGACGCCGCCCACCGATCTGTTTATGAACAACTTGAACGCTGAACATAAGGAGGAAATGGGATGGATTTCAATCGATTTACCGATAAAGCACATGAAAGCATCGTCAGTTCACAAGCGCTCGCGAAACAGTATCACCATAGTGAGATGAACGAATGGCACGTCTTGGCATCGATGATCTCGCAAACGGACGGCATCATCCCACTTTTGTTACAGAAGATGGAGTTAAACGTCGCAGAGATTGAAGCCGAAGTGGCGATGGCGCTTAAAAATGCGCCGAAGTTGCAAAATCCGACGACGCCGATGATTTCGGCCTCGCTGTTGAACGT
This sequence comes from Exiguobacterium sp. AB2, assembly GCF_000696055.1. NCBI lineage: Bacteria > Bacillati > Bacillota > Bacilli > Caryophanales > Exiguobacterium > Exiguobacterium sp. AB2. The sequence goes on along the minus strand of NZ_JNAA01000103.1, from coordinate 11,867 downwards.
TTTGACGACGGCCGAACGTGAGGCGACCGGGATGAGTGACGAATACGTCTCTGTCGAACATGTGTTGCTCGGCATCCTGTTGAATAAAAGCCAAGCGCAAAGCATGCTCGAACGAAAAGGGGTAACCGAGGACAAGTTACGCGAGGCGCTCACCGCCGTCCGCGGCAATCGCCGCATCACCTCGAAATCTCCGGAAGCGACGTATGACGTGTTGACAAAATACGGACGTGACTTGATTCAAGAAGTGAAGACCGGAAAAATCGACCCTGTCATCGGGCGTGATAGCGAGATTCGCCGCGTCATCCGCATCTTGAGCCGGAAGACGAAGAATAACCCCGTCTTGATCGGGGAACCGGGTGTCGGGAAGACGGCCATCGTCGAAGGGCTCGCCCAGCGGATCGTCCGCGGGGACGTCCCGGAAAGTTTGAAAGACAAGACGATCTTTAGCCTCGACATGAGCTCGCTCGTCGCCGGTGCCAAATATCGCGGGGAGTTCGAAGAGCGTTTGCAAGCCGTCTTGAACGAAGTGAAAGAGGCGGAAGGGAAAATCATCCTCTTCATTGATGAATTGCATACAATCGTCGGGGCCGGTAAGTCCGAAGGGGCGATGGACGCCGGGAACATGCTCAAGCCGATGCTCGCCCGTGGTGAGCTCCATTGTATCGGGGCGACGACGCTCGATGAGTATCGTCAATATATCGAGAAAGATCCAGCACTCGAGCGACGCTTCCAACAAGTGCTCGTCGACGAACCGGATGTCGAAGACACGGTCTCAATCTTACGCGGCTTGAAAGAACGGTTCGAGATTCACCACGGTGTCCGCATTCATGACAACGCGCTCGTCGCGGCGGCCGTCTTGTCGAATCGCTACATTACCGACCGTTTCATGCCAGACAAAGCGATTGACCTCGTCGATGAGTCGTGCGCGATGATTCGGACCGAGATGGAATCGATGCCGGCCGAACTCGATGAACTCGTGCGTCGCGTCATGCAGCTCGAGATTGAAGAGGCGGCGCTCAAAAAAGAAAGCGACGACGCGTCGAAGAAACGGCTCGAGGCGCTTCAACAAGAACTCGCCTCGTCACGCGAACAAGCGGACGCGCTTCGTCTACGTTGGGAAAACGAGAAAGAATCGACCCACCGCGTCCAACACATCCGTGGCGACCTCGAGAAAGTGAAGCTCGAACTGCAAGAGGCAGAGAGCCGCTACGACTTGAACCGGGCGTCGGAACTCAAATACGGACGTATCCCGGAACTCGAGCGTGAACTTGAAGAAGCCGAACGTCTCGCGGGATCGGTGACGCGTGAACTCGTCCGGGAGGAAGTGACGGAAGAAGAGATTGCCGAGGTCGTCTCGAAATGGACGGGCATCCCGGTGACGAAGCTGACCGAAGGGGAACGGGACAAGTTGCTCAACCTCGAGACGGTGCTCCATCAACGCGTCTTCGGCCAAGACGATGCGATTCGCCTCGTCAGCGACGCCGTCATCCGAGCACGGGCCGGCATTAAAGATCCGAACCGCCCGATCGGGTCGTTCCTCTTCCTTGGGCCGACCGGGGTCGGGAAGACGGAACTCGGGAAAGCGCTCGCCGAGGCGATGTTCGATTCGGAAGACCATATCGTTCGTCTCGACATGAGCGAGTATATGGAGAAACATGCCGTGTCGCGTCTCGTCGGTGCGCCTCCGGGCTATATCGGCTACGAGGAAGGCGGTCAATTGACGGAAGCGGTCCGTCGCAATCCGTACTCGGTGTTACTACTCGATGAAGTCGAGAAAGCGCACGCCGACGTGTTCAACATCTTGCTCCAGTTGCTCGATGACGGTCGCTTGACCGACTCGCACGGACGAGTCGTCGATTTCAAGAACACGATTGTCATTATGACGTCGAATATTGGGGCCGACATCTTGCTCGAGGCGGCGAAAGACGGCGTCATCGATGAGGCGGAGGAACGTCAAGTCATCGAGCGACTCCGTCGTCACTTCCGACCGGAGTTCTTGAACCGTGTCGATGAGACGATTCTGTTCCATCCGCTCACACGCGACCAAATCGGCCAAATCGTCGAGAAGGCGGTCGCCCGGATGGGAAGCCGTTTGACGGCCCGCTCGATTCACATCGAAATCACCGACGCGGCGAAAGCGTTCATCGCGGATGAGGCGTATGAACCGCAGTTCGGGGCCCGTCCAATTAACCGCTATGTGCAGCGGACGATTGAGACAAAGCTTGCCCGCAGCATCCTCGCCGGTGACGTCGAGGATGGCCAGACCGTGATGATTGATGTCGAGAACGGAGAGTTGACACTCCGTCCGACAACCGTGATCTATTAAGGAAAGGAGCGCCAGCAGATGCCGGCGCTCCTTTTTTAGTGATTGACTCGTGTGCGTCGATGGACGGCGCGTAGGACGAAATAACTGAGTGCGAGAAACGTTACATACAACAGGACGGCGAACGCAAAATTGAAGACGACCGGGATTGTCCCCATATCACGCTGTCGCGCGGCCTCGTCAAACCAAATCACAAGCCAAAAGAACAAACCGAGACTGACCGCGACGAGCGAGTAAAATCCGCCGTTCACGGTCTTTCCAAATCGCATGATCAAATGGCCGACCGGATAGCTAATCAAGGCGATGAGTGCGAGGCCGATGTAAAACAAGCCGTCAATCGGGACATACACGAACATGTGATCTCCACCTTTATCGAGGTAAATGCAAATTCAATATATTTACATTTATCATACGATAAACCGAAAAAATGTAAAATGATTCTTTTTACGTAGACGGTTGATAGACGCAGTACGGTTCTTCGGCTTGGAGAGCGAAAGCCCAACGTAGCACTTCTTCATGCCGCTCTGGTGTGATCGGTTGTAAGAGCGAACCGCGTCCGGTCGGAACGAGGAAAAAGAGGGTCCAGACGGAGACGCCGAGCGCACCGACGAGTTCGGCAATCGCGGGAAGTTGGTCCACGTTGTATTCCGTGACGGTCGTATTGATTTGAAATGACATGTCTTCCTGTTGAAAGTACGAGATGCCGCGCAATGTCCGATCGAAACTGCCGCGAGTGCCCCGGAAGTAATCGTGCGATTTGGCGTCTGGCCCATCAAGGGAGAACGCCCAACGAGATAGCCCAGCCGCTTTCGCCCGTTTGACCGCATCGCGGGTCACGCGTGGGGTAGCCGAAGGCGTCATCGAGACGCGCATGCCGAGCGAGGCTGCGTACCAGGTCAGTTCGAATAAGTCGTCACGCATGAGCGGGTCGTCGCCGGTGAAGACGAGGATTGGGTTATCCATGGCGTGAATGTCCCGGATGAGCGTTTTCGCCTGATCTGTATCGAGTTCATCGGGATAGCGATGATATTGGGCCTCGGCCCGACAATGGACGCACGACAACGCACAGGCGCGCGTCACTTCCCAAATGACGATGAACGGATTGACGTTGTAATCGATTCCGCTCATACGAGCACCTCTGGCGTTACGCTCAGACGTTCGACGGCCCGTTTGGCCGAATCGACACAGTCCGGTAATCCGACCCCGTCAAGAATCGCGCCGCACGCCTCGACCCCGTCCAGTGCGGCGAGGGCACGATTGAAGGAACGGACGTACGCTTTATGGCCGACTTCATATTGGGGCATCGTATCGAGGTGCCGTTCGACTTTCGTGAAGAGCGGCTTCCCGACGTGTTGAATCGTTCGTAGCTCGTCTAAGGCAAACGCGGCAATCGTCTCGTCGTCTTTCTTCAACAGGGGAGGCACGTGCTCGGATCCGATATAGACGCGTAGGAGCGCCATACCCGCAGGTGCCATGTGCGGCCACTTCTTATGCATCCAGCTGCATGCGGTCAGTGCGTTGCCTTCCCGTTTGGCGATGACATACCCGGTCCCGTCGAGCGCTGCGACATCGGTCTCTTTGAAGGCGGCGAGCACGGTCAAGGAAGACGTTCGTTTCAAGTCGGATAACTGTGCTGCTTCAGCCAATCCGATCATCGGGCCGAGCGCCTCTGGAGAAGTCGCGAGAATGATACCGTCAAACGTCTCGACCGTCCCGTCCGAGAGCTCGACTTCATGCGGGCGAATCGCGGCGACGCGTGTGTTCAAATAAAGCTGATCGATGGCCGGTCGGAGCGCTTCAGTCAATGTGCCGAGCCCGTTACGGAGCGACAAGAACTTCCCTGCCTCACGAGGTGTGGCCCCGGCTTGAACGGGCGGTGTCAATGCTTTCATGCCGAGGATCAGGCTGCGTTTTTTCCGTTCAATCGTGATAAACTGAGGAAAAGTAGACTCGATGCTCATGTCTTGGAGCGTCCCGTTATAAATGCCCGACAAGAGCGGTTCGATCATCGACTCGACGACTTCAGGACCGAGCCGGGTACGGAAGAACGTGTCGAGCGAGATGTCTGTGCCGTGATAGACGCGCGGAAGCACGAGGTCGAGCCCGGCCCGGAACTTGCCGCGCCACGTGAATAAGTCGGTCTTGACCATCGGCCAAAACTTTGTCGGGATGCCCATGACGGAACCGTCCGGCATTTGACGCAGTTTTTGACGGACATAGATGTACGACGTCCCAGTCTTCGAACGAACGAGCTGCCCGTCTAAGCCGAGCTCTTGAATCAAGTCGGTCAGCGTCGGTTTCCGGGCCATATAGCCGTCGGGTCCGCACTCGAGGACGAATCCGTCCCGATGAATCGTTTTGATTTTCCCTCCAAGTCGATCGTTCGCCTCATAGAGTGTGACGTGCGCCCCGGCTTGTTTGGCGTAATAGGCGGCGGCAAGCCCGGTGATTCCGCCGCCGATGATTGCAATCTGTTTCAATTCATTCACCCATTTCCGTATAGTCTCACGCTTAACGGTACCGAGAATCGGCAACGAGACATAGGATAAGTATCACGCCGTTGTTAGACAAAACTGTCACGATTGAAAAGGAGGAACTGCCATGCTCTCATTCTGGCTGATGGCGTCCGTCGTCATCGTAGGCGTCATCACGTTCATCCTCGTGATGAATCGGCACGGCGACAAGCTCGAGGGCGACGAAGAGAGCCCGCCGATCCTATGGGCCGATGACAAGTGGTATAAAGATGACGGGCCGCCGGATGGATAACCGCGAGAAGATGTGGTAAGATGACCCGGTTGTAAACTATCGGATATGAGGTGATGATGATGAACGTATTAGAACAGCAGTTGGCGCATTTGGTCGACGAGTGTCGTCCGTATACGGCTCAAGGGAAAGTGGCCGATTATATTCCAGAGCTGGCTCATGTGAAAGACGATTTACTCGGCGTGGCGATTTGTCTGCCTGACGGTTCTTACATCCATGCGGGTGACGTCCATCATAAATTCACGATTCAAAGCGTCTCGAAGGCGCTCACGCTCTGTTATGTCTTGATGGAGTTTGGCGAAGACTACGTGTTCTCGAAAGTGGGGATGGAGCCGACCGGGGATGCGTTCAACTCGATTGCAAAACTTGAAGAGACGGTGCCGTCAAAACCACTCAACCCGATGATCAACGCCGGGGCGCTCGCCGTCACGAGTATGATTTTAGGCGACACGGCCGAGCTGAAGATTTATCAGTTTCGTCAATTTTTGGCGACGTTATTAAACGTGCCTGTCGAAGAGGTGCGCTACAACGAAAAAGTCGCCCGCTCGGAATACGAGACGACCGACTTGAACCGGGCCTTGCTTTATTTCATGCGTCATCACGGCATCGTCGAAGGAGACGTCGATGAGATTATCGATGTATACACGAAGCAATGTGCCATCGAAATCGATTGTTTTGACTTGGCTCGCATCGGCCGGATTCTATCCGGTAACGGCGAGGACCCGGTGACAGGCGAAGAGTTGATTCCGCGCCGTGTCGTCCGAATCGTCAAAGCGATCATGACGACGTGCGGCATGTACGATGCTTCGGGCGAGTTCGCCGTCCGCGTCGGATTTCCTGGTAAGAGTGGCGTGTCGGGTGCGATTCTCGCGACCGGCAAGCATGAGCTCGGGCTGAGCGATGTCGGATTTGGAATTTTCGGTCCCGCCCTCGACTCAAAAGGGAACTCGATTGCCGGGATGAAGTTGCTTGAACTGCTCGTCGAACGCTATACGTCACGTTAAAGCTTGACAGCGTTGACCGATTCGTCGAGTTCTGCCTCGAGTTGGCGCAGTTTCGATTCATATGCGGCACTCAGCTCTTCGGGTGGGGTGAACGCGGACCAGCGCAACAATAACTGATGGTGGTCGTTCATGTTCCCGAGCTCGGTCTGGAGCCGTTTTAATTTATGGACTTGGTCTTTCGACGCCTCGTCCTCATAGTTCAACAAATATTCATGCAAATAGCGCTCGCGTTTCACGGCGAGCCGGACTTTATGAAGCGTCTCGAGCCGGTCGGCCATCTGTGACGCTTCTTTATGGGTGGCGATGCGACGTTTTCGTTCATCTTTCGCTTTCTCGAGGAAAGACGCCGCGTCTTGTTTTTTGAAGGCGCGGAACAGCTGGCCACCGAGGAAACGACGCACTTGTTGGTCGAGTGACGGCGTCATCTTCTCGCTCACGCGGGTGGCGAGTACGGTTCGATTGATGGCACGCTGTCGCTCCATCTCGTTGAGAAAAGCGATATCGAGTTCCGAATCGGTCTCGAGCGCCTCGACGAGTACGTCGCCGTCCCGAACCGTTCCGAGTGCCTCCATGAGTTGTTTCAGCTGACGATACGTGGACGGTTTCGTCTCGTACAGTTGCATGAACGTTAACAGCTTCCGGAGGTGAACGCGCGCCTGATGGATGTCTTCACTGTTTTGAAACGTGAGCGCTTCGGTCATATAATGGTTGAACGTATTCCACGTCTCGAGCAACTCATATTTTAGTTTTTCCGCATTCCGTTGATTCATTCTACTGTTTCCTTTCTGAAATGAGATGAGGGTTGTCCATGTACCAAACACATACGCTTCAAGAAAAAATCAAACTGTTCTTCACCATCTTCTATCCGATTTTGGTGACACAAGTCTCTTTTTACTTAATCAGCTTTTTTGACACGGTCATGTCCGGCCGGGCCGGAGCGGTCGACTTGGCCGGTGTCGGCGTCGGGTCGAGTCTATGGATGCCGGTCTATACGGGACTGAGCGGGATTTTGCTCGCTGTCGCGCCGATTGTCGCGCAAGCGCTCGGGGCGAGAAATATCCAGCAGATTCAACGGACGTTGTTCCAAGGCGTCTACTTAGCGGTCGGCCTGAGCATCGCGACGCTCATCCTCGGATTCATCCTCGTGCCGACTGCCGTCGACGGGATGGGTCTGAGTGAAGAAGGGAAGCGCATCGCCAAAGGGTATTTGCTCGCCCTCGGGTTCGGGGTGTTGCCGATGTTCTTGTTCAATGTGTTACGCACGCTTATGGATTCACTCGGCAAAACGCGCGTCTCGATGCTGCTTATACTATTAGGGTTACCCATTAACGTCGGTTTAAACTACATCTTCATCTTTGGAAAACTCGGCGTCCCGGCTTACGGTGGCATCGGGGCAGGCATCGCCTCGGCGATCACGTATTGGCTTCTATTTTTCATGGCGCTCGCTTTCGTCCGAAGCGGCAAACCGTTCCTCGAGTATCGTTTCTTGCGCTCGTTTGAACGACTGCTTTGGCCACGCCAAAAAGAACTGTTGCAACTCGGGACGCCAATCGGGCTCGCCATCTTTGCCGAGGTGAGCATCTTTGCGGCCGTGACGCTCCTCTTGAGCTCATACGGCGACAATATCGTCGCTGCGCACCAAGCGGCGATCAATTTCGCGTCGTTCGTCTACATGTTGCCACTCTCCGCATCGAGTGCACTCACAATCGTCGTCGGCTATGAGCTCGGGGCCCGCCGCTTAAAAGATGCGGTCCGATACGCTAAGATCGGCCTTTCGCTCTGTTTGGCCGTGTCGATTTTCTCGGGGGCGTTCTTGTTCTGGCAAAACGAACGGGTCGCCGCGATTTACACGAACGACGCGGCTGTCGTCGAACTCGCCGCCCACTTCATGATCTTCGCGGTGTTCTTCCAACTGTCGGACGCGGTCGCCGCACCGATTCAAGGGATTTTGCGTGGTTTCAAAGACGTGAACGTGACGCTCGTCTTGTCACTCATCGCCTACTGGGTGATCGGGCTGCCGCTCGGGTATACGCTCGCCGAACCGCTCGGTGTCGGTCCGGACGGGTATTGGATTGGGCTCATCGCCGGACTTGCCGCTGGGGCCGTGCTCTTATTTGTTCGTCTCGTGTATATCGTCCGGCGTTATAAACCGGAACCGGTTGAAATCAAATCGTAAGTATATGGGAGACCCAGTCGACTGACTGGGTCTCGGTTTGTTGACTAACAGAATGATTTCACTCATCCTCTTGGCGCCTTCGCTTTCCTAGGGGCGAGCAGGGAGCCGCATCGCGTAACGCTGCTGCGCTCGCTATCCCCTTAGGAGTCTCCGGCGCCGCCGGATGAGCGCCGCGAGAGGCCTCACAAGTTCGGCCTTTCGTCTTTACATTTCTTCAATTTTATGTCGGGCAGTGCGCCACGGGACCATTGAATCCAAAAGAAGATGAACCAAATCACATGTCACGATTTGGTTCGTCAACAGATTGGGTCTTCTTTCGTGAAAAGAAATTCAATGTGGTTAAATTGGTATATACAACTATACTAGTTATTTGTTATGATAATGGGGAAGAACAGTGTTAGAAAGGTGGAGGTTGATGATGGTGATTATCAATGCACACATCGTCTCGGGCGACGAGACGTTTGAACGAGGGTTTATTCGAATCAACGGGGCGACGATCGAACAAGTCGGCTCGATGTCAGACTATGTCGAACAAGAGGAAACGGTACACGATGTCTCCGGTGCGCTCGTCACCCCTGGGATGATTGATGTGCACGTCCACGGCGGGTATGACGTCGACACGATGGACGCTGACGAGACGGCGTTGCGCCAATGGGCCGAATCGATGTTTGCTGAAGGCGTGACATCATTTTTTGCGACGACGATCACCCAGTCACCGTCGAACATCTCGCGTGCGCTCGAGGCGACGCGCCGTGTCATCGAGACGAATGATACGTCGCTCATCGGGATCCATTTAGAAGGGCCGTTCGTGAACGTCGAGAACGCGGGGGCGCAACCGGCCGAATACATTGTCGACCCGGATGCGGAGTTGTTCCGTTCATGGCAACAGGAGGCAGCCGGACATATCCGGCTCGTGACGTACGCACCGGAGCGACCGGGCGCACGGGAACTCGAGGGAGTGATGCGTGAGACGGGGGCCATCGGGTCGGCTGGTCACACGAACGCGACATACGTCGAGAATAAGCGAGCGGGCGTCAAACACGGGACGCATCTATACAATCAGATGCGCGGACTGCATCACCGGGAGCCCGGAACGGTCGGCTATTGCCTGCTCGAACGGGACGTGATGGCAGAGATCATTCCGGACGGGATTCACAGCCGCCCGGAAATGGTCGACTTCGCCTATCGGATGAAAGGGGCAGACGGGCTCGTCGTCATCACGGATGCGATGCGGGCCAAAGGATTGCCCGATGGACGGTATGAGCTCGGCGGACAGCCTGTCATCGTGGAGGCGGGGGCTGCCCGTCTAGAAGTGGGCAACTTGGCGGGAAGCGTGTTGACGATGGACGCGGCATTTCGGAACATCCTCGCGTTCACCGGCTGTACGACCGAAGAAGCCGTGAAGATGACTTCGCTCAACCAAGCGCGCGAGTTCGGGTTGACACATAAAGGGAACATCGCCAGCGGCTTTGACGCCGACCTCGTCATCTGGGACGAGACGTTATCAGTCAAACAGACGATTCACCGTGGGCGAATCGTCTTTCAGAAGGAGGAGCACGCATGAACATCTTAGTCGCCAATACACCACAAGACGCCGAACAGATTGCATACACGCTCATTAAAGAACGCCTGGCCGGGAAACGTGAATTCGTCCTCGGGCTTGCGACCGGGAGTACGCCGGTCGGCATGTATAAAATGTTCAAACAAGACCGATTGGATTGCAGCCATGTGACGAGCGTCAATTTGGATGAATATATCGGGCTCGCGCCGGACCACCCTCAAAGCTATCATCACTTCATGGAAGAGAAGCTGTTCGATGACGTGCCGTTCAAGGAGAGCCATGTGCCACGCGGGGACGCGCCCGACCCGGAACAAGAGACGGCACGTTACGAGGCGCTCGTCCGTTCGATCGGTGTCGACCTGCAGTTGCTCGGAATCGGCGAGAACGGACATATCGCCTTTAATGAGCCGGGGACTGCGCTCGACGCGAAGACGCACGTGACAGAATTGACAGAGTCGACACGCGAGGCGAACCGACGTTTCTTCGACTCGATTGACGAAGTGCCGACCCAAGCCATTACGATGGGCCTCGACACGATCATGAACGCACGTGAGATCGTCCTCGTCGCGACCGGGACACGAAAAGCGGAAGCGGTCCATCACATGATTGAGAGCGTCCCGACGATCGAGTGGCCGGCGACGATTCTACAGGCCCACCCGAGCGTCACGGTCGTCCTCGACAAGGAAGCGGCGTCGCGATGCGCGGAGGCGCTCCAAGCCCGAGGCAATGAGGCCGCGGCCCGTTTCTTCTCTATCCGAGCTTGACTCCTGCGGACATCAGTCCGCAGGTTTTTTACTTGTGGGAAATTGTATGGAAATGAATTTGTCATCAAAACGTTTTCGACAAACGGTATCGTTTCCTCTATAATAAGTGAAGCTCGTATCATTCGACCGTGAAGGAGAAACATATGAATTCTAGAACCCAGGCTCGTAGACGTCGCACAGGACCGTCTGCGTTTTATAAACTGTTCAGTGCAGTATTACTCATCGTGATCATCGCCGGCTCGAGCATGTATGGGACAGCCTTTTATAAAGCACACAACATGTTGTCGGGGACACAAGTGACACTTGACGACGACCCGATGGTAGAACCGACCCGGTTTGATAAAGAAGATACTGAAAGCTTCCTCGTGCTCGGGACGGATTTATCGCCCCAGAAGAAAGCACGTGGTGAATATGGACGTTCTGACGTCATGATCGTCGTCATCTTGAACAAGAAAGAAAAACAGACGACGATGCTTAGCATCCCGCGTGACTCATACGTCAACATCGACTATACCGGCTACAACATTCCGTACGGGAAGACAGGTCTTGACCAAGACAAAATCACGCACGCCTATTACTTCGGTTCGATGGACGAGTCGAACCCGAACAACGGTATGCGGATGTCAACGAAGACGGTCGAAAACCTCGTCGGGATTGAGATTGACCACGTCGTCTCACTCAACTTCCAAGGGTTCGTCGACTTTATCGATGCCGTCGGCGGTGTCGAGATTGACGTCCCGTTCTCGTCGAAACAAAACAGCTACGACGCTTCGCGTGAGGTCGTCGAAGTCGAGGCCGGCCTCCAGCAATTGACCGGTGAAGAAGCGCTCGCTTACGTCCGCAACCGCTATGACGACCCACGCGGTGACATCGGCCGCGGTCAACGTCAGATGGAAGTCATCAACGCCGTGCTCGAACAGTCGCTCGGGACGTCGCTCCTCAACAACTACGATAAAGTGTTGAAGGCCGTCGGTGACAATATGCAGACGACGCTCGGACCGAACGACTACATGCGCTTGATTGAAGACGTCGGTGCGCTCAACAACGCGGTGCAATACCAGTTGACGGGTGAAGGTGCCCGCGCCAGTGACGGACATTTCTACTACTTCTTGAACGAGCCATTGCTCGATGAGGTCCGTTACCGTGTCCAACAAGCGGATGCCGGAAACGAAGTGCAGGCGATGACCGACTCAGAGCTCGAGTCGTATATGTACGACCCATCTGGAATCACATATGAAGCACAATAAAAACGATTTGCCACCTCGGCAAATCGTTT
>NZ_JNAA01000102.1:0-96543 GCF_000696055.1 Exiguobacterium sp. AB2 | reverse complement strand
GCTGGACAGAAACTGCAAGTGGGCGACCAATTAGGAGGATGACATGAACGTAAGACAAGCAGCGCTTGATACGCTGATTAAAATTGAACAAGGCGGGGCCTATTCGACGATTGCCGTCAACGATTTGTTGAAACAAAAGAAGTTGGCCCCGAAAGATGTCGGCCTCTACACAGAACTCGTCTACGGGACGCTCGGGCGGAAACGGACGCTCGATTATATTTTAGAGAAACGGATTCAGAATCCGAGGAAGCTCGACCGTTTCGTTTTGCCGTTGTTGCGCATGAGTGTGTATCAACTGTTTTATCTCGACAAAGTGCCTGACCGCGCCGTCTTGCATGAGGCGGTCGAAATCGCGAAAAAGCGTGGCCATTCGGGCACTGGTAAATTCGTGAACGGCGTACTCCGAAACGTGCTTCGCGACGGATTCCCTGATTTGTCGACATTGCCGGACGTGGAACGCATCGCCATCGAACATAGCCATCCCGATTGGCTCGTCGCCGATTGGGTCGATACGTACGGCGTCGAAGCGACAGAGGCGATGTGTAAATTGAACAATGAGCCGGCACCGGTCACCGTCCGGGTCAACCGGAAACAGACGACCGTCGAGGCGGTGATGAACCGTTTAGCCGACGAAGGGGTACTGACGTCACGTTCCGAGTTGTCAGAAGACGGGCTCGTCATCGAATCGGGGAACGTCCACGCGACATCCTTGATTGATGAAGGGTTGCTCTCCGTCCAAGATGAGAGTTCGATGCTCGTCGCCGACGCGATCGGTGTCGACGCGAATGATGACGTGCTCGACGCATGTGCCGCCCCGGGCGGTAAAGCGATGCATACGGCCGAACGGATGGACGGTGGCTCGCTCACGGCGCTCGACTTGCACCCGCACAAAGCAAAATTGATTGAACGCCAAGCGAAACGTCTTCAGATCGATGGAGTGACCGCACTTGCCCTCGATGCGCGTAGCGCCGGAGACAAGTTCGAACGAGAGAGCTTTGACCGAATTTTGCTCGACGTCCCGTGTTCAGGGTTAGGCGTCATTCGCCGGAAACCGGACATCAAGTGGACAAAAGACAAAGCCGGACTCGCAGGGCTACCGAAAGTCCAGCGGGAAATTATCGACGCTGTCTTGCCTCTCTTAAAACGAGGTGGTACGCTAGTGTACTCGACATGTACAATCGACCCGTCTGAGAATGAGCAGCAGGCCGACTATATCTTGTCGAACGGATTGACGTGGGATGACACGCTCCGTGAGCGACTCCCGCACGCTGTACGTTCGATGGTGCCATCGGACCGTGCTGAACTTAAATTACTCCCGACGTCGTTCGGGACGGACGGCTTCTATATCGCCGCATTCAAGAAAGAGGTATAAACATGAATCCAAAAGCAGTTGAAAAAAATCCATTGGTCGGTGCCAAACCGTCACTTTATTCCCTCACGTACGCAGAGCTCGAACAGTGGCTCATCGAGGCAGGAGAAAAGTCGTTCCGCGCGAAACAGTTATACGACTGGATGTACGTCAAGCGGGTGACATCGTTCGACGACATGACGAACGTCTCGAAACCGCTCCGCGAGAAATTAGATGCGGCGTTCCAATTGACGACACTCAAAGAACTCGTCCGTCAAGAGTCACAGGACGGGACAATCAAGTTCTTGTTCGAGCTTCAAGACGGTTATTCCATCGAGACGGTGCTCATGCGCCATGAGTACGGCAACTCGGTCTGTGTCACGACCCAAGTCGGCTGTCGCATCGGCTGCACGTTTTGTGCCTCGACGCTCGGCGGTTTGAAACGTAACCTAGAAGCCGGTGAAATCACGGCCCAGGTGCTCGACGTCCAACGCGCGCTCGACGCGAGCGGTGAACGTGTCGACTCGATCGTCGTCATGGGAATTGGCGAACCGTTCGATAACTACGACGAATTGATGCGCTTTTTGCGCACGGTCAACCACGACGACGGCTTGAACATCGGTTCACGCCACATCACGGTGTCGACGAGTGGGATCGTACCGAAAATCTACAAGTTCGCCGATGAAGGGATGCGTATCAACTTCGCCATCTCGCTTCACGCGCCGACGACGGAAATCCGGACACGCCTCATGCCGATCAACCGGGCCTACAACTTGGATAAGTTGATGGAAGCCGTCAATTACTATACGGAGAAGAGCGGTCGCCGCATCACGTTCGAATACGGTTTATTTGGCGGCGTCAACGACACGGAAGAGCACGCGCATCAACTCGCCGACTTGTTGAAAGGCGTCAAATGTCACGTCAACTTGATTCCGGTCAACCACGTACTCGAGCGTGACTACGTCCGCACACCGCGTAAACAAATTTTTGCCTTTGAAAAAGTGCTCAAAGATCGAAAAGTGAACGTGACGATTCGTCGCGAACAAGGTTCGGATATCGATGCCGCTTGTGGGCAGCTTCGAGCGAAGGAGCGCGAACAAGAAACGAGGTAATGGGAAAGATGGAATTAGCCTATCGAACCGACCGTGGGCAAGTGAGGACGCAAAACGAGGATGCCGTTCTGATTTTAGGGGACGAGCACGCCGGAATCGCCCTCGTTGCCGACGGGATGGGCGGGCATGAAGCCGGGGAAGTCGCGAGTGAACTCGTCATCGAACAGTTCCGACGCGCTTTCCCGACGCTTCCGGCCACGCCGATGGAAATGGAGCAGTGGTTCCGCGACAACGTGGAACTAGCCAATGAACAAGTGCTCGCCTTTTCAAAACAGTCGAACCTCGTCATGATGGGGACGACGATTGCCGGGGTGTGCTGGCACGATGAGACGATCGTCATCGTTCACGTCGGGGACAGCCGCGTCTACGCGTTACGCGACGGGGCGCTGCATCAGTTGACCGAAGACCATTCTTACGTCAACGTCTTGAAACAGCTCGGTGAACTGACCGAGGAAGAGATGCGGGTCCATCCGAAACGGAACATCATCACGCGCGCGATTGGTTCGAACGAGCACGTCGAACCTGATTTACAAGTATTTGCCGAACCTGAATTCGACACGATCTTAATCTGTACGGACGGGTTGACGAATCACTTGACGGATGAAGATATTTTGCTCGTGCTCGAACGTCCGATTTCTGCTGACGTCAAAGCCGATCAATTGATCAATCAAGCCAACCGCTTGGGCGGAAGCGACAACATTACCGTCGCTATCGTCCAATTTACAGATAGAAAGAGAGGATGAATCCGATGCGAAGCGGAGAACGAATTAACGATCGTTATCGGATCGAACAGCAAATCGGCAGCGGGGGTATGGCAAATGTCTATCGGGCCCACGATGAGATTTTGAACCGTACTGTCGCCATCAAAGTGTTACGATCTGAATTCTCGCATAACGAACAGTTTATCCGACGGTTCGAACGAGAAGCCCACGCGGCAACTAGCCTCAACCATCCGAACATCGTCGCCATCTATGACGTCGGGGATGAGCAAGACATCTATTATATCGTCATGGAACATGTCGATGGGATGACGTTGAAACAATATTTGCAAGAAGAATACATATCTGTCGAAGAGGCGTTACGCATCATGGGACAGATTTGTGATGCAATTGACCACGCCCATGCGAACCGAATCATCCATCGCGACATCAAACCACAAAACATGATGATCGACCAAAACGGCAACATGAAAGTGACCGACTTCGGAATCGCCGTCGCCATGTCGAACGCGACGCTCACGCATACGATGTCCGTGCTCGGTTCGGTCCATTACTTCTCACCAGAGCAGGCACGTGGAAAGTTCGCCGACGAGAAATCGGATATTTATTCGCTCGGTGCCGTGTTGTACGAACTTGTGACCGGACGTGTTCCGTTCATTGGAGAGACGCCGGTCGCCGTCGCACTTCAGCATCTGCAAGACGACCCGATTCGACCGATGGATTTGAACCCGAAGATTCCGCAAGCGCTCGAGAACTGTATCATGCAGGCGCTCGCGAAATCGCCAGGCGCACGACACACGTCGGTCGCCTCATTCAAGAAAGACTGCATGACTTCTCTCGACCCGGCGCGCGCGAACGAGTCGAAACGAGTGAATGCGGAACAAGATGCGTTCGACCAGACGCTCGTCATGGCACCGGTCGTCGCGGAAGAGACGACGCCACCGAGTGAGCAGCCGTCGAAACCGGTCGCACCGGTCGAGCCGAAACCGGACGCCAAGAAGCCGAAGAAACGCAAATGGTGGCTCTGGTTATTGCTCGCGCTGTTACTCATCGGCGGTGGAATCGGGGCGTACGTCGTCGCAGACGAGATGTCACGGGCCGTCGTACCTGACGTCGTCGGAATGACTGAAGACGAGGCGACGACAGAACTCGAGGCTTCGGGCTTCGTCGTCGATGTGACGGAACGGGCCAGTGACAACATCGAAGCTGGTAACGTCATTTCACAAAATCCACCGGCCGGACGGAAGCCAAAACGCGGTACGACGGTCACGCTCGTCGTCTCGGCAGGGAAAGAGACGGTCCGGATGCCGGACGTCGAAGGGTTGTCCCAGTCGGCGGCAGAGCGAACATTGAAGGACTTGGACTTCACGGATATCGACATCCAAAAAGAAGCTTCGGAGACGGTCGATAACGGAGATGTCATCTCACAATCGCTCGCTCCGGGCGAAGAAGTCGTCCCGTCAGAAGTGACGGTCACGCTCGTCGTGTCGACGGGCAGCAATAAAATCGAACTTGCCAACTTGGCCGGTTACACGTTCGAAGAAGCGACGACGTACGCCGAACAAAACAACTTGAAAATCGTCAAGCGTGATGAGTATTCGACGAGCGTACCTTCGAACCAAATCATCCGCCAGCTGCCGACAGCAGGCACGGCCGTTGACCCAGGTACGGAATTGACGGTCATCGTCTCGCTCGGTGTCGAACCGACGGATGCGTCCATCGAACGAGAAGTGAGCGTAGAGATCGAACCACCGGCAGAAGGCGAGACGCCTGAGCCCGTCGAGGTCGTCATTCGGACGGTCGATGCGCGTGGCGAGATTGAAGTGCTCCGTGATAAGATAACGGAGACGACGACATACTCCTATACGCTCGTCATCGCGCCTGACGAAGTCGGGACGGCGACGATTGAAGTCGATGGGGAAGTCGTTCGGACCGACTCGGTCACGTACGCCCAAGCGAAGGATGCACAATAACAAAGAGGTGGCGTGCGCGTCACCTCTTTTTCTAGGAGGAAACAGGATGAAAGGAACGATCATTCGCCTACAAGGCGGTTTTTACGATGTCATGACGGAAACAAAGCAAGAGATTCGCTGTCGTGCACGCGGAAATTTCCGTAATCGCAACATCTCGCCGGTCGTCGGAGACGATGTTGAGATTCAAGATCAAAAAGACGGGACCGGCTACATTTTAGCCGTCGACGAGCGGTCGAACCACCTCGTCCGACCACCGATCGCCAATATCGATCAAGCGTTCTTACTGTTCTCGGTGAAGGAACCGGCTTTCTCGTATCACTTGCTCGATCGTTTTCTCGTCTTGATTGAATCGAAACAGATTCATCCGATCATCGTGTTGACGAAGATGGACCTGCTGAATGAGGATGAGATGGAAGCGATTGAACAGGCGGCTTCGCTCTATCGGTCGATTGGCTATGACGTCATCGAGACGTCGACAGAGAGAGGGTCTGGGGTCGAGGCGATACGGGACTTGTTCGAGGCGAAGACGAGCGTGTTCGCTGGCCAGACCGGTGTCGGGAAGAGTTCACTGCTGAACGCCGTCGCGCCTGAACTTGAGCTTGCGACCGGGAAAATCTCGAAGTCGCTCGGCCGCGGAAAGCATACGACGCGTCATGTCACGCTGATTCAACTCGGCGGTGGTCTCGTCGCCGACACGCCTGGCTTCTCGAGCCTCGAGTTCCCACAAGAGCTCGAAGCGGAAGAGTTGCGTTGGTGCTTCCCCGAGTTCGTCGAACGACATGACGACTGCAAGTTCCGGGGCTGTGCCCACGTGAACGAGCCGGGCTGTGCCGTCAAGGCGGCCGTCGAATCGGGCGAAATCGCTTCCACTCGTTACGACAACTATGTTACGTTTATGGAAGAGATGAACGATAGACAACGGAGGTACTGAACTGATGATTAAAATTGCACCATCGATTTTAGCGGCGGACTTCGCCAACCTAGAAGCAGAAGTGAAAGCGGTCGAGACGGCCGGGGCCGATTATATCCATTTTGACGTCATGGACGGACAGTTCGTCCCGAACATCTCGATTGGCTTGCCTGTCCTTTCGAGCTTACGTCAAAAGACCGACATGGTATTGGACGTCCACTTGATGATTGATCAGCCGGAACGGTTCGTCGAGGACTTTATCAAGGCCGGAGCGGACATCGTCACGATCCACGTCGAGGCGACGAATCACGTACATCGCGTCTTGCAACAAATCAAGGCGGCCGGGGCGAAAAGTGGGGTCGTCTTGAACCCGCATACGCCAATCAGTACGATTGAACATGTCGTCCAAGACGTCGACATGGTGCTTCTTATGACCGTGAACCCGGGCTTTGGGGGGCAGGCGTTCATCGAGTCGGTCGTCCCGAAAATCGCGGCGCTCCGCGAGATGCGTCAAGCACGTGGGCTCGACTTTGAAATCGAGATTGATGGCGGCGTGAACGCGACGACGGCGAAACTGTGCATCGACGCAGGGGCCGACGTCCTCGTTGCGGGCTCGGCGATTTACAACGAACCGGACTATAAAGCAGCAATCGATGGCATTCGCAACGCATCTCGTGTATAATCGAGGATAGAACAACAAATATTGTCGCAAGGGGTGTCACATCTGTGGCTGAGAGGCATGCGCTAACCCTTTGAACCTGTTCCGTTCACACGGACGTAGGGATGTGGCGAAAATGCACGTTGCGAATCCAAGCAGCATGGCGTTTACGTCATGCTGCTTTTTGTCGTTCTTTACGATAAAGGGGGAAATGGAAAATGAAACAAAAATTAACACTACAGGCGCTGATTGAGATTTCACTCTTCTCGGCGCTCGCCTTGATCTTTGATTTGCTCATGCCGTATCGGATGCCGCAAGGTGGGTCGATCACACTCGTCATGTTGCCGATTTTCGTGATGGCGTATCGCCATGGATTAAAAGGCGGTCTCGCGACCGGCGCGCTCGTCGGGACGCTCCAACTGCTGTTCGGCGCCTACATCTTCACGCCGGTCCAATTTTTAGTCGACTACACGTTCGCGTATGGCCTCGTCGGGATGGCGGGCGTCTTCGCCGGACAAGTGAAACGGGCCGCCAAAGACGGTTCGAAAAAGACGCTCGTCCTCTATTTGGTGCTCGGGGCGCTCCTCGGTTCGCTCCTCCGTTACGCCGCGCACGTCCTGTCGGGAATCGTCTTCTTCGCCCAATATGCGGAAGGGCCGGTCGTCGCCTATTCGCTCGGCTATAACATGACGTATATGCTCCCGTCCTTCTTGATTGCGACGATTGTGCTCGTGCTCTTGTTCACGACGGCGCCGCGCTTCGCGACGCTCGCCACGCGGGACGTCCGCTAATGCGTGTCTTGATTGTGGCGGCTAGTCCGTCACCCGTTCCGTCTCTTCCCGACGACGTCGATTACGTCATCGCCGTCGACGGGGGTTACGCGACGCTCCTCGCCCAAGGGATTGAACCGAACCTCGTCGTCGGCGACTTCGATTCGTTCACGGGAGTCGTACCGGATGAGGCGTTACGCTATCCGTCTGAAAAAGACGTGACCGACCTCGAGATCGCCCTCGAGGCGGCACGCGGGCATGGGGCTGACGAGATGCTCGTCTACGGGGCGCTCGGAGGCAGGCTCGACATGACGCTCGGGAACATCGGGTTGCTCGAGGCTTACCCGGAGATGTGTCTTTATGCCGACGGCCAAATCGTCTCTCTCGCACGGGAGGGCCGACACGCGCTTGCGCGGCGTGACGACCATTATTTGTCGCTCATTCCATGGAAGCGGGCGAACGTCACGATCCGTGGCGTCAAATACCCGCTCGACCGTCACGACGTCGTCAGCCACGAGGCGTTGACGATTTCAAACGAGTGGGACGCAAAAACGGCAGAACTCGTCGTACATGACGGTATGGTCCTCGTCTTGTACGTCAAAAAATAAGCACAAAAAAAATCCCATCGGCGCATGCCGCTGGGATTTGTTTCGTTCGTGTATAAGATTATACGCGTTCAACGAGACCTGATTTAAGAGCGCGAGCTGAAACCCAAACGCGTTTCGGTTTACCGTCAACGAGAATACGAACTTTTTGTACGTTTACACCCCAAGTACGTTTCGTCTTGTTGAGTGCGTGCGAACGGTTGTTACCTGACTTAGGTGATTTACCTGTTACGTAGCATTTACGTGCCATGCGTTTCCCCTCCTTTTTTATGTGGGTTCGTCCTAATAGACACTCGTTTATATTAGCACGGGTTTTTTCCCGATGCAACTAGAAAATAATAGTATGACAAGAAAAAACTTGACATTACTGGTAAGGATTTTAATAATGGATGAGGGTTACGACCACAATTGACCGAGTTTAAGAGCAGGTCCTTTAAATAACGAGGTAGATATTGTAGAATGTAGTGAAGGAATCATTCCGAATGAAGGAGGCTACTCCATATGGCAATTGATATGAAGACAACATATGGCAATATTGACATTACGAACGACGTCGTGGCAACACTCGCGGGTGGCGCGGCGATGGAATGTTTCGGAGTCGTCGGCATGGCGTCTCAAGCTCAATTGAAAGACGGAATCGCGGAACTATTGAAACGTGAGAACTACGCGCGCGGAGTCGTCGTACGACAAGATGGTGATGATGTACATATCGACATGCACATTATTGTCAGCTACGGTACGAAAGTGTCAGAAGTGGCATACAACGTGCAAAGTCGCGTGAAGTACACGCTCGGTGAAACGTTAGGATTAAACGTTTCGTCAGTAAACATATTCGTCCAAGGCGTTCGGCTGACGAATGACTGACGGAAACGGAGGAGGATTTGGTGTGGGTTTAAAACGTCTAGATGGATTGGTGCTCGCGAACATGATTGCAAACGGAGCAGCCAACTTAAGTCAAAATGCGGATTACGTGGATTCGCTTAACGTTTTCCCGGTCCCAGACGGGGATACAGGAACGAACATGAACTTGACGATGACGTCAGGAGCGAAGGAAGTCGCGGCACTCAACACGGAGAACGCGGCCGACGTGTCGGCGAAATTTGCGCGCGGGTTATTGATGGGGGCGCGTGGGAACTCAGGCGTCATCTTAAGTCAATTATTCCGTGGATTCGGCAAGTCGATTGAAGGCAAGTCAGAACTCTCGACTCTCGATTTCGCAGAGGCGCTCAAACGCGGTGTCGATACGGCGTATAAAGCGGTCATGAAACCGGTTGAAGGAACGATTTTGACGGTCGCCCGTGAAGCGGCAGACGAGGCACTCGTCGCGGCCGAGTCGACAAGTGACTTCAACGAGTTGATGGAGCGAATCGTCGCCGAGGCGAAAGCGTCGCTCGATCGCACACCGGACTTGCTTCCGGTATTGAAAGAAGTCGGCGTCGTCGACTCTGGTGGACAAGGGTTACTCGTCATCTATGAAGGGTTCCTTGCCACGCTCGAAGGGAAAGAACTTGAAAAACCGCACAAACCAGTCATGGACGCGCTCATCGAAGCCGAACATCACGCCCATGCGGCCCAAGGATTCATGTCGACCGAAGACATCGAATTTGGTTACTGCACGGAAATCATGGTTCGTTTCCAAGATGAGAAGTTGAAAGACGCACCGTTCAATGAAGATGCGTTCCGGAACGAACTGTCTGAACTCGGAGACTCGCTCCTCGTCGTCGCCGACGAAGAATTGCTCAAAGTTCACGTCCACGTCGAGACGCCAGGAGACGTCATCACGAAAGGACAACGTTTCGGCGAGCTCGTCGCGGTCAAAATCGAGAACATGCGTCAGCAGCATTCGACGATTCTCGAAGAAGAGCACGGCGCGAACCAACACGGTGTCCAACCGACTCCAGTAGCGACAGCTCCGAAACCAAAAGCGCCATACGCAATCGTCACGGTTGCGATGGGTGAAGGCGTCAGCGACTTGTTCCGCTCACTCGGAGCAGCACACGTCATCGAAGGCGGGCAGACGATGAACCCATCGACGGAAGATATCGTCAAGGCGGTCGAAGCGGCGAACGCCGAGCACGTCTTCATCTTCCCGAACAACTCAAACATCATCATGGCAGCGGAGCAAGCAGCTTCGGTCGCCCCATGCGGTGTCTCGGTCATCCCGACGAAGACGGTCCCACAAGGACTCGCAGCGGCAATCGCCTTCAATCCAGAGGCGGACGTCGAGACGAACGAGTCAGGCATGAAATCGGCGGCAAGTGCGGTCAAGTCTGGCCAAGTGACGTACGCCGTCCGTGATACGAGTATTGACGGTGTCGAGATTCGGAAAGACGACCATATGGCCATTGCCGAGAAGAAGATCGTCGCCTCGTCGGCTTCGAGTCTCGAAGCGGCAAAACAACTCGTCGACGCGCTCATCGATGCAGACGATGAGATTATCACGATTTTAACAGGAGAAGGTTCATCGGCTGAAGACGTCGCGGAACTGTCGGCTTATATCGAATCGAAGAACGATGAGATTGAAATCGAAGTTCATGACGGGAAGCAACCGCTCTACTCCTATATTTTTAGTGTGGAATAAGCTGTATCTCGGCCCTACCTTCTGTATAATGAAGGTAGGGTTTTTTGAAAGGGGGAAATGCGATGAAATATCGCAGTGTGTTTGATATCATCGGTCCGGTCATGGTCGGACCGTCCAGTTCGCATACGGCCGGTGCCGCCCGGATCGGTCTCATGGCTGGGAAGTTGTTCGGTCGGCAACCGCGCGTCGCCCGCATCACGTTTTACGGTAGTTTTGCCGACACGTATCGCGGACACGGGACCGATGTCGCCATCGTCGGCGGCATCATGGGATTCGATACGTTCGATTTGCGCATCCCACAAGCGCTTGACATCGCTCGCGAACGCGGAATCGAGGTCCGGTTCGAGACGAGCGATGCATTGACGGACCATCCGAACACGGCCCGCGTCCATCTCGAAGATGAGGACGGGACGTTTGAAATCGTCGGAATCTCGATTGGTGGTGGTACGATTGAAATCACCGAGTTGAACGGCTTCCCACTGAAACTATCTGGCGGTGGTCCGGCGCTCGTCGTCTTGCATCATGATCGCTTCGGGGCGATTGCGGCGGTGACGGGCATCCTCGCCAAGCACGAACTGAACATCGGCCATATGGAAGTGAGCCGCCATGAAAAAGGCAAACAAGCGCTTATGGCGATTGAGATTGATGAACATTTATCAAAAGACGTGTTGGCGGAGATTGAACGGTTGCCACAAATCGAACGGGTAGCCATCTTTGGGGAATAAGGAGAATCGATTATGTTTAAATCAGTAGAAGAATTGGTCCGGACGGCGACGGAACGAGGCGTCCCGATCTCGGAAGTGATGATTGAGCAAGAGATGCACGTACGTCGGGCGTCCCGCGAGGACGTGTTCGGGATGATGGAACGGAACCTCGAGGTGATGGAAGAAGCGGTCGAGCGCGCGCTCCAAGGCGTGACGTCCGTCACCGGCCTCACAGGCAACGATGCCGTGCTCATGCAAGACTACGTCCGGTCCGGGAAATCGCTCGCCGGCGATTTGATTTTAGATGCGGTCGCCAAAGCGATTGGGACGAATGAAGTGAACGCTGCGATGGGACGGATCTGTGCGACACCGACGGCAGGGAGCGCTGGTGTCGTACCGGGTACACTCTTCGCGGTGAAAGACCGGCTTGAGATGGACCGTGAAGCGATGGTCCGTTACTTGTTCACGTCCGGTGCGTTCGGGTTCGTCGTGGCGAACAACGCCTCAATCTCTGGTGCGGCCGGTGGTTGTCAAGCCGAGGTCGGTTCCGCGACGGGAATGGCGGCTGCGGCAATCGTCGAAGCGGCCGGCGGGACGCCAGAACAGTCGGCGACAGCGTTCGCAATCGCCTTGAAAAACATGCTCGGGCTCGTCTGTGACCCGGTCGCCGGGCTCGTCGAAGTGCCGTGTGTGAAACGAAACGCCATGGGCGGCGCCAATGCGGTCGTTGCGGCCGATATGGCGCTCGCGGGCATCACGTCGCGCATCCCATGTGACGAAGTCATCTCGGCGATGCATGAGATTGGTCAAATGATGCCGACGGCGCTCAAAGAGACGGCGCGTGGCGGATTGGCGAACACACCGACGGCTCGTCGACTCGAGAAAAACATCTTCGGAGCGAAAGAAAATGTCGAGAAGTGAGCCGCTCACGACACTAAAAGGCATCGGGCCGGAAATGGCCAAAAAATTAGAGGCGATGGGTCTCGAACGAATCGAGGACGTGCTTGAGCACGTCCCGTTTCGTTATGAGAACTATAATAGTGGGACGGTGACGACGGCCGTGCATGGCGATCTCGTCAAATGGAGCGGCACGGTGCAAGCCGAACCGCTCGTCCGCTATTATAGTAAAGGGAAGAACCGGCTTCAGTTCCGGCTCTTGCTCGAGGAGCGGTACGTCGTCCACGTGACGATGTTCAACCGCGCGTTCTATAAAGACAAATTGACGCTCGGATCGACCGTGACGGTCAAAGGGAAATGGGATATGAACCGGATGACGATCAGTGCGACCGATCTCGAGTTCGGGGAATTGTCGGATGGGCTCCAACCGATTTACTCGCTCCGAGCCGGCCTGACCCAAAAGAACTTCAGCCGGATCGTAAAGCTCGCGTTCAACGAAGTGACGACGTTCGAGGACCGTTTGCCGACGTCAATCCGTGAACGCTATCGTCTCAAAGACCGGGCCTCGATGCTTAGAGGGATGCATTTCCCGGAATCGGTCGACGCGTACAAGCAAGCGCGCCGCAGTTACGTCTATGAGGAGTGCCTGCTCTATCAATTGAAGTTGCAGGCGTTTCGTAAAATGGAACGGTCCGGGAAAGGACGCGCGCTCACACTCGACAAGCAACAGTTGAACGCGTTCGTCAAGCAGTTGGCGTTTCCGCTCACCGGTGCGCAGACGCGCGTCGTCCGGGAAATCATCGGCGACCTGGAACGGCCAGAACGGATGAACCGATTGTTACAAGGGGATGTCGGGAGCGGGAAGACCGTCGTTGCCGCGATTGCCTTGTATGCGACCGTGCGAGCGGGATTCCAAGGGGCGCTCATGGTCCCGACTGAGATATTGGCCGAACAACACGTCGCGTCACTTCAAGCCCTTTTCGAGCCGTACGGCATCCGCGTCGCGCTACTCACGAGTTCGGTCAAAGGCAAAGCCCGGACAGAGTTGCTCACCGCCATCAAAGCGGGCGACGTCGACATCATCGTCGGGACGCACGCGTTGATTCAAGGACCGGTCGAGTTCAATCGATTACACTTGGCCATCACGGATGAACAGCATCGGTTCGGCGTCGAACAGCGCAAAATGCTTCGCGACAAGGCCGAACTCGCTGATGTGCTCTATATGACGGCGACCCCGATTCCACGCACGCTCGCCATCAGTGCGTTCGGGGAGATGGACGTCTCGACAATCGATGAAATGCCGGCCGGCCGAAAACCGATCGAGACGTATTGGGCCAAACCCGACCAAATCGAACGCGTCCATACGATGGTCGAACGGGAACTCGCCCTCGGGCGCCAAGCGTACGTCATCGCGCCGCTCATCGAGGAATCGGATACGCTCGAAGTCGAGAGTGCGATGGCGCTCTTTGAACTGTTGCAACAGCGTTTCCCGAGTACGGCGATTGGTCTCATGCACGGGAAGTTGGCGAGTAGCGAAAAAGATGAGGTCATGAAGGCGTTCGCGGCCGCCGAGTTAAAAGTGCTCGTCTCGACGACGGTCGTCGAGGTCGGCGTGAACGTACCGAACGCCTCGCTCATCATCATCCACGACGCCGAACGGTTCGGCTTGGCGCAGTTGCACCAATTGAGAGGACGTGTCGGACGGGGTGCCGACCAATCGTACTGTATTTTAATCGGCGACCCGAAATCGGACGTCGGGAAGTTGCGCCTGAAGACGATGACCGAGACGAACGACGGTTTCGTCTTGGCCGAGAAAGATCTCGAGCTGCGAGGGGCGGGTGACTTCTTCGGGACGGCCCAGAGCGGCCTGCCGAGCTTCCGTGTCGCCGATCCCGTCCTCGACCTGAAAGTAATGGAGGTCGCGATGCAAGACGCGGTCCGTCTGCTCGGTAGCGACACGTTTTGGCACGAACCGGCATACGGACCGCTTCGCGACTATTTGAAGCGTCTCGATTTGCTCGTCGGCGAAAGGTTAGAATAACACTTGAAAATAAAACCTAAAGAATATATACTGCTATTAGTACCAGGTATTAAGTTCTTTAGCATAGAGTTTAGGAGGGAACTGAATGCGGGTACCTAAGAAAGAGCGGCAACGCTTGCTGCAAGAAACGATTGAACAAAACCCGTTCATCAAGGACGACGAACTATCCAAACAGTTCGCTGTCAGCATTCAAACGATTCGACTCGATCGGATGGAGCTAAAGATTCCGGAAGTACGGGAACGGATCAAGCATGTTGCTTCAGAACACCTCGATGAAGTGAAGTCGCTCGCGATGAGCGAGGTCATCGGTGATATGATTGACTTGAAACTTGACGAATCGGCCATCTCGGTCCTCGACATAGAGCGAGAACACGTCTTTAGCCGCAACGAAATCGCCCGGGGGCACGTCTTGTTCGCCCAGGCCAACTCGTTAGCGGTGGCGCTCATCAACGATGAATTGGCGTTGACCACTAAAGCGGAAATCCGCTTTAGTCGCCAAGTGCATCTCGGTGAGCGAGTCGTTGCCAAGGCTCGTGTGTTCAAACTGCGTCGGGACGGACGGACGGACGTCACAGTGGAAAGTTATGTCGGCGATGAATGTGTCTTCAGTGGAGACTTCACGATTTATCGTCGCGGTGAGGAGGAACAAGCATGAAGTTAGCAATCGATGCAATGGGCGGGGATCATGCCCCGAAAGCGATCGTGGATGGCGTCAAGCAATTCGTCGACCGCTTCCCGAACGAACAAATGGAACTCTTTTTAGTCGGGGACGCGGTGAAGCTCGCTTCCTACGGATTGACCGATTCGCGGGTCACAATCGTGCCTGCAAGTGAAGTCATCACCGGAGAAGACGAGCCGGTCCGGGCGGTTCGCCGTAAAAAAGACAGCTCGCTCGTCGTGGCGGCACAACTCGTCAAAGACGGGAAAGCCGACGCACTCGTGTCAGCGGGTAATACTGGGGCGCTCATGGCGGTCTCGTTATTCGTCATCGGACGGATTCCAGGAATCGAACGCCCGGCCCTATCGCCAACGTTCCCTACATATACGGGAAGCGGCGTCGTCATTCTAGACGTCGGGGCGAACCCCGACGCGAAGCCTGAACATTTGGTCGACTACGCCATTATGGGTTCGCTCTATGCGGAGCACGTTCGCGGTGTCAGTCGTCCGCGCGTCGCACTCCTCAATATCGGGACCGAGGCAGGGAAAGGAAATGCGCTGACGAAAGAAGCGTTCCCCCTCCTTGAACAAGCACCGGTCCACTTCGTCGGTAACGTCGAAGCCCGAGAGGCGATGTCTGGCGACGTCGACGTCATCGTGACGGAAGGATTTGCCGGAAACATTTTATTGAAAGGTGTCGAAGGCTCTTCGTCGATGCTCATGAAGATGATGAAAGAGCAATTCACGAGCGACGTCGTCTCGAAGCTTGCTGCTCTCGTCTTAAAACCGAAGTTGAAAAAATTGAAACAGACGCTAGATTACCGTGAGCAAGGTGGGGCCGGATTGTTCGGCATCAACGCACCTGTCATCAAGGCCCACGGATCGAGCGACGCCCTCGCCATCATGAGCGCGCTCAAACAAGCGAAAATCATGGTGGAGCACGACGTCGTCGCTAAAATCAAACAAGCCACTGCGAAGACCGCAGATTAACGTAAAGAAGGTGAGTACATGGGGAAGACAGCATGGATATTTCCGGGACAAGGCTCACAAGCCGTCGGCATGGGCCAAACGTTCTTAGACCGTCCTGAAACGTTACAAACGATTGGTCGTCGCCTCGGGTTTGACTTACTCGATGTGATGGCAGCCGGGTCGAAAGAAGAGCTTCAACAGACCGAGGTGGCCCAACCGGCCATCGTGGCGCATGCGGCATCGCTCGCACTCGCGTATGGGGAGACTGGGGCGGCGCCGGATGTCGTCATCGGTCACAGCGTCGGCGAATATGCGGCCCTCGTCATCGCGGGCGTCATCGATTTGGAAGAGGCGTGCGTTCTCGTACGTGAACGCGGGAAACTCATGTCCGAGGTGAAAGACGGGACGATGGCAGCGGTAATCGGGATGACCGATGTCGCCGAAGCGTTCCACGTCACCGAAAAAATCAGTGCTAGCGGCAACCTTGTACAAATCGCCAACTATAACTGTCCGGGTCAATTCGTCATCTCAGGGCACGTCGACGCGATTAAGCAAGCAGAGACGGAACTGAAGGCAGCGGGCGCGAAACGTGTCTTGCCGCTCGACGTCTCAGGGGCGTTCCATAGCGCCTACATGATGCCTGCTGCGTCACGCTTCAAAGACGTCTTAGCGTCGTCGCCGTTCAAGCCGGCGTCAATCGGCATCGTCTCGAACGTCGATGCTGACGTCCATACGGACCCGGATCAGCTAAAGGCGTTACTTGCCGAGCAACTGTACGCATCGGTCCGTTTTGAGGATTGTGTCCGTAAAGCGATTGACTCAGGCGTCGATACGTTCATCGAATTCGGGCCGAGCTCGCCGCTTTCAGGCTTGATTAAGCGAATCGACAAGAACGTGACGCTCAAGCAAGTGACGACGTTAGAGGAAGTGGCATCGTTAGGAGGAGAAGTACGTGCATGACCATGTAGCCATCGTGACCGGTGCGTCCCGAGGAATTGGGGCCGCCATCGCGAAGCGTTTAGGGGAGGACGGCTTTCGGGTCGTCGTGAATTACTCGGGTAGTGTCGAGAAAGCAAACGCGGTCGTAGCCGCGATTGAAGAAAATGGTGGCGAGGCGATCGCCGTTCAGGCCGACGTCTCGAACGCCGATGATGTGAAGGCGCTCGTCAAGACGACGATTGAGACGTTCGGTCGTCTCGACTGTCTCGTCAACAACGCCGGCATCACGCGTGACGGATTGCTCATGCGCATGAAAGAGGCCGATTTTGATGATGTGCTCTCGACGAACTTGAAAGGGGCGTTCTTGACGTCACAAGCCGTGACGCGCCCACTCCTCAAGTCATCTGCTGGGCGCATCATCAACATCGCCTCGGTCGTCGGCATTACCGGAAATGCCGGCCAGGCGAACTATGCGGCGGCGAAGGCTGGACTTATCGGATTGACGAAGTCGGTCGCCCGTGAACTTGCCGGTCGCCACGTGACGGTCAACGCCGTTTGTCCTGGATTCATCGAGACCGATATGACCGATGCGCTCACGGAAGCGCAACGCGACGCGACGCTCGGGCAAATCCCGTTCAATCGCTTCGGTCAAGTCGAAGAAGTGGCGAACCTCGTCTCGTTCCTCGCATCAGACAAAGCCGCCTACGTCACCGGTCAAACGATTGCCGTCGACGGCGGCATGACAATGGCGTAAAACAGAACTTTACCAATCACAACACATTTTATATACTTTAATCTGGAGGGATTTTATCATGACAAAAGAACAAATCTTAGTAGACGTACAAGCAGCAGTGGCCGAGAAGCTCGGCGTAGACGTGGCAGAAGTAACGGCTGACAAATCGTTTAAGGACGACCTCGGCGCGGACTCGCTCGAAGTGATGGAAATGGTCATGGACCTCGAAGACAAGTTCGACATCACGATCGAGGACGAAGATGCAGAGAAACTCGCAACGGTCGGCGACGTCGTCGCGTATATCGAAACAAAAGTGTAATCCAGCTTCCCACCGCTCATTCCGAGCGGTGGGCATGCTTCTATTTGGAGGGAACCATGACAAAAGACAAACGACGGTTTGACCGTCAAGGGTCGGCACAGCGGCGCCGACGAAACGAAATCGAACGCGCGCGCATCCTCGAGCAGTTCAATGCGCTCGAACGAAAGCTCTCGGTGCAGTTCGCGAATAAAGAGCTATTGATGCAGGCGTTCACGCATTCCTCATATGTGAATGAACAACGTGGACTGAAGAAAGACAATGAACGATTGGAGTTTTTAGGAGACGCAGTCCTCGAACTGACCGTCTCACGATTTTTGTATGAGACGTACCCGGAGCGCTCCGAGGGGGAATTAACGAAGTTACGGGCTGCCATCGTGTGTGAGCCATCGCTCGTCAACTTTGCCGAAGCTTACGCTTTCTCTGAGTTCATCCTGCTTGGGAAAGGAGAAGAGTTGACGGGTGGACGTAAACGTCCGGCGTTGCTCGCTGATGTGTTCGAATCTTACATCGGCGCACTCTATCTCGACCAAGGGATCGAACCAGTCGAACAGTTCCTCGCCGAAGCGGTTTTTCCGAAAGTCTTGGCCGGTGTGTTTGAAGAACAGACGGATTATAAGAGCCAGCTGCAAGAGAGCGTCCAGCGGGAAGGTCTCGGTCCGGTCTCCTATACGATTATCGAAGAGCGCGGTCCGGCCCATAGCCGGGAGTTCGTCGCGCACGCCCGTTTGTCTGACGATATCGTCGGAGAAGGGGTCGGTCGCTCGAAAAAGGAAGCAGAACAGATTGCCGCGAAAGAGGCGTTAATCGAATTCAATCGGCGCTACGCCGACCTATGAAAAAGAGTGAGCCGCCGCGGCTCACTCTTTTTCAGTTCAATTGTCCGAGCTCCTCGACGATGCCGTCGACTTCAGAGATGGAGAGCGATGAGCGGTTCATCACGTAGTCATAAATCTCTTTCACGGCCGAGCTGTCGGCCCGGTTATATTCTTCGGCTTTGATTGCGCCGCGGTTGATGATGTTCATCTTGTCGAGAATCGCCTCGATCATTTGTTCGTTCGTCATGTGTCGTACCCCTTTCTACAGTTCTTTTTAGAATAGCATGATTCTAGCATTTTGACGAACTGTCAACTGTGGTAAAATAAACGAATGAATGCTTACTGAGGATAGGATGGTCACGATGCACTTAAAACGAATTGAACTCGCGGGCTTTAAATCATTTGCCAAGCGGATTGAACTAGATTTCCGTCCTGGTGTCACGGCGGTCGTTGGGCCGAACGGGAGCGGGAAATCAAATATATCGGACGCGGTACGCTGGGTGCTCGGGGAGCAATCGGCCAAATCGCTACGCGGCGCGAAGATGGAAGATGTCATCTTTGCCGGGAGTGAGGGAGAGAATCATCGGAACGTCGCCGAAGTGACCCTCGTGCTCGATAATTCTGACGCTCATCTGCGACTCCCTTATGAAGAAGTGAGTGTGACGCGACGCGTTTCAAGGAGCGGGGATAGCGATTACTTCATGAATAAAAAGCCATGTCGTCTAAAAGACGTCCTTGATTTGTTCATGGATACAGGTCTTTCCCGTGACGCGTTCGCCATCATCGGACAAGGCCGGGTCGAACAGGTCATCTCTGGTAAACCGGAAGACCGTCGTGCCGTCATCGAAGAGGCGGCTGGTGTACTGAAGTATCGTCAACGGAAGAAGCAAGCCGAGCGCAAATTGCAAGACACGGAGCTCAACTTGTCTCGTGTCGACGACATCTTATATGAGCTCGCCGATCGTGTCGAACCGCTACGTGAACAAGCGGCACTCGCACGGGAATATCAAGTCGCAAAAATACGGCATGACGAACTCGAGACCGGCATCCTCGGAGCCGAAATCACCGAGCTCGGTCAAAAGTTGACGACCTGTCAGACGGAGCTCGATGCGGCGACGAAAGAACAACAGCGTTTGAACGAGTCGCTGGCTACGCTACAAGCGGAGCGAGCCGAACTCGAGACGAATCTTTCGGACAAACGGGATCATCTCGAGTCGTCGCATCAAATCGAGCGGTCACAGGCGACCGAGCTCGAACGTTTGGTTGGCGAGATCAACTTGGCAAAGGCTCGTGAAGAGCATGGTGCCGAGACGAAAGAACGCCTTGAACGTCAACGTGAAGAGTTGGCTGCTGAGCTGGAACAGCTCGAGGCCCGCTTGTCCATCGCACGGGACGATATGGCGAAGAAACGGTCGACGCTCGAGGTGGCCGACACTTCGCGTGACGCGCTCGATCAAAAACTCGTGGCGGCGTCACGCGATTTCGAGTCGGAAATTGAGCAGCTTCAGGGCGAAGCGTTCGAACTTGCGACGACACGAGCCACGTTGACGAATCAGCAGAAGCGTGAAGAACGAGATATCGAGCAAGCGAGAGAAGCGACCGAACGCCTCCTGCGTGAGAACAAGGACCGGCTTGACGTGCGAAGCGAACAGACGACCGCGCTCGACGCGGAGCGCTCGACGATCGAGGTTGCGCGGGCGGCATGGCAACAGTTGCTCGAACGCGAAGACGAGTTGACGACTCGTGAGCGTGCGCTCCGAGACAAGTTGACGCGTGCCGAACAGTCGTACCATGACCTCGACCGCCGTCGCCAGAAGACCGAAGACCGAATCGATATGCTCGAGCGGATGAAGCAATCGTATGAAGGCTACTTCCATGCCGTCAAGTTCGTGCTGAAAGACCGGGGCCCGGGCGTCCTCGGTGCCGTGGCCGAACTGATTCAAGTCCAGCCGTCTTACGAAGCCGCCATCGAGACGGCGCTCGGACAGACGCAACAACACATCGTCGTCGCCGACGAGGCAGTCGGCCGGCGCGAGATTGACAAGTTGCGCCGGGCAAACGCCGGTCGGGCGACGTTCGTCCCGATGACGACGGTGAAGGAGCGGTACGTTCCGAGTGAGGTCGTGCATCGCCTCGAAGCGATGGACGGGTTCGTCGGGGTCGCCGCCGACCTCGTCACGACAGACGAGTCGTATGATCGATTGAAGCGGTCGCTTCTCGGCGCGGTCGTCGTCGCGAAGTCGCTCGAAGTGGCGAACCGGATTGCCCAGACGACGGGGTATCGCTACCGCATCGTCACCCTCGACGGGGACATCGTCAACGTCGGTGGTTCGATGACGGGGGGGAGCCGGAAACAAGGTGTGGCGTTGTTCACGCAGTCACGCGAGCTCGATGACTTGAAGCAAGGATTGACGCAAGGGCTCGCCATGCTCCATGAGCAGCAGTTACGGGTGACGGAGTATACGGACGAGATTAAACGTCTCGAGGCAGAACTCGAGACGGTACGGACAGAAAAACGTGAGCAAGAGATTACCCTTCGCGAACGCGAGGCGAGTTATCGTGACCTCGAACGCGTCAGCCAAGACGCGAAAGCACAACTCGAACTGTTCGACCATGAGATGAATCGATACGCACGAACGATTGATGCGTCGACGTCCGAGCTCGCTCGTCTGACCGAGGAGATCGCGGCGACAGCAGCGAAAGAGACGGTTCTCCGCAAACAGCTCGAGTCACTCCGTGTCGAACAAGCGAAAAGTGTCGAGACGACGGGGGACTTGCGCGAACAGATGCGTCAACTCGAGCTCGACCGCCAGCGTTATGCGCTCGAATTCGAACGGGTCGAGGCGGAAGTCGAGCGGTTCAATCAAGAACGTGTGAAGCTCACCGAACGGATCGGTCAAATCGAGGCCGAGCTCGACCGTCTCGCGACCGGAAAAATCGTCTCGTCTGCTGAACTCCGTCTCACCCACGAGGCGGCGCAGGGCGAGATGGAGGCGCTCAAACGTCACATCGAGGCCGAGACGGCTTCACTTAAAGCACTCGAAGAATCGCACCGGATTATTCGTCAACGTGAGCAACAGGCGACGGACGTGCTCCGGCGCATGGAAAGTGACGTCCGGAAAATCGAGTCGACACATAACGAACTCGAGTTGAAACGACAGTGGAAACTCGATGCCCTCGAGGAGCGTGGACTCGTCTACGAGCTCCTCCCGGCACTCGAAATCGCCTTAGAAGAGGCGCGTGAGGAGTTCAAGTTGCTCGTCCGTCAAATCGAGGAGATCGGTCCGGTCAACATCAATGCGATCGAAGAGTTCGACGTCGTCAACGAGCGCTTCACGTTCTTATCGGAACAGCGCGACGACCTCGTCAGCGCGAAAGAGGACTTGTATGCGATCATCTCCGAGATGGACCAGGAAGTGACCCGTCTCTTCAAGGAGACATACACGTCCGTCCGCGCCCACTTCAAACAGACGTTCATCGAACTGTTTGGCGGCGGCGAGGCCGATTTGAAACTAGTGGATGAACATGACTTGCTCAATACCGGGATCGATATCGTCGCCAAACCGCCGGGCAAGAAGTTGCAGACGCTCAGCCTGCTTTCTGGCGGTGAACGTGCCTTGACCGCGATCGCGTTGTTATTCGCCATCTTGAAGACGCGTCCGGTGCCGTTTTGCGTCCTTGATGAAGTCGAGGCGGCACTCGACGAAGCGAACGTCCATCGTTTCGGTGAATACGTCCGCACGCTCTCAATCGATACACAATTCGTCATCATCACCCACCGCAAAGGGACGATGGAGGCGGCCGACACGCTTTACGGCGTGACGATGCAACAAAACGGGGTCTCCGAAGTGCTCTCGGTCGAACTGGCCGAGGCGAAGCGCGTCGTCGAGACGGAACAAGAGATGGAGGAATTGACTTGAGTTTTTTTAAGAAGTTAAAAGATAAATTGACGACCTCGACCCAAGAGGTGTCGCAAAAGTTTACAGACGGTTTGACGAAGACGCGTGACGGATTCGCGAGCGCCGTCAACGACCTCGTCTATCGCTTTCGTGAAGTCGATGAGGACTTCTTCGATGAACTCGAAGACTTGCTCATCCAGGCGGACGTCGGCGTGACGACGACGATGGATCTCGTTGAAGACTTGAAAGAAGAAGTGAAACGCCGCAACTTAAAAGACCCGGCCGCCGTCCGCGATGCGCTCGTCGAGGTCGTGGCGAAACGTCTTCAAGAGGACGAGTCGGAGCGTGAACTCAACATGCAGGACGGTCTCACGGTCATCCTGTTCGTCGGTGTGAACGGGGTCGGCAAGACGACGACGATTGGCAAACTCGCCCACCAATTGAAATCAGAGGGCCGCTCGGTCATGCTTGCGGCAGGCGATACGTTCCGCGCCGGGGCCATCGACCAGCTCCAAGTTTGGGGCGAACGGGCCGGCGTGCCGGTCATTCGACAAGCGGAAGGGTCTGACCCGGCCGCGGTCGTGTTCGATGCCGTCCAAGCGGCGAAGTCGCGCGGGGTCGATGTCCTCATTTGTGACACGGCCGGACGTCTCCAAAACAAGGTCAACTTGATGAAAGAACTTGAAAAAGTGAAGCGTGTCATCGAACGGGAAGTGCCGAACGGACCACACGAGGTGCTCCTTGCACTCGATGCGACGACGGGCCAAAATGCGATGTTGCAAGCGAAGTCGTTCCGAGAAGCGACGAACGTGAGCGGCATCGTGTTGACGAAACTCGACGGGACGGCCAAAGGTGGGATCGTGCTCGCGATTCGAAACGAGCTCGATATCCCGGTCAAATACGTCGGGCTCGGTGAGAAAATCGATGATTTGCAACCGTTCGACCCAGAGCAGTTCGTCCTCGGTCTGTTCGGTGACGTGTTCGAGGAAAAAGAACAGACAAACGATGACCTCGCCTGACTTTCACTGTTAAGAAAAAAACTTGACAAGAAGTTAGGACGGCTGTACTATTGTTAGTTGTAAAGGGATTTCACTTAACATGTGGAGGTGGAACGGATGTCGCTAGAAAAGACGAATCGGATGAACTATTTATTCGATTTTTATCAGGCGCTTCTCACACCGAAACAGCGCAACTATATGTCTCTTTATTACCTAGATGACTTTTCGCTCGGAGAAATTGCAGAAGAGTTCGAAGTCAGCCGTCAAGCGGTCTACGATAACATAAAGCGCACGGAAACGATGCTCGAGCAGTACGAAGCAAAGCTCGGTCTGTTCGAGAAACACGAACAGCGCCAACAGTTGCTTCAGACGCTCAAACGTCAAGTCGGGACAACCCCCGACGTGACAGCGACGATTTCAGCGCTTGAGAATTTAGAGTAGGGGGCTGGAGCATGGCATTTGAAGGATTATCAGAACGATTGCAGGCGTCACTTGCGAAGATGCGCGGCAAAGGGAAAATCTCGGAGGCAGACGTCAAAGAGATGATGCGTGAAGTTCGCCTCGCGCTCCTAGAAGCCGATGTCAACTTCAAAGTCGTCAAACAGTTCGTCAACGACGTGAAAGAACGGGCCATCGGCCAAGACGTCATGAAATCGTTGACACCAGGACAACAAGTCGTCAAAATCGTTCACGATGAGTTAACGACTCTGATGGGTAGCGACGTCGTCCCAATCACCTTTAGCCAAAAACCGCCGACGGTCGTCATGATGGTCGGACTACAAGGCGCGGGGAAAACGACGACGACCGGCAAGCTCGCGAACTTGATTCGCAAAAAGCACAACCGGAGTCCGCTCCTCGTCGCGGCCGATATTTATCGTCCCGCGGCCATCAAGCAACTTGAGACGCTCGGCAAGCAACTCGATTTACCGGTCTTCTCGCTTGGGGATCAAGTGACACCGGAAGAGATTGTCACGCAAGCGCTCGAGTACGCGAAAACGAATCATCACGACTTCGTGTTGATAGATACGGCCGGTCGCCTTCACATTGACGAGACGCTCATGGGTGAGCTCGAAAACGTGAAAACGATCGCCAAACCAAATGAAATCTTCCTCGTCGTCGATGCGATGACGGGACAAGATGCGGTCAATGTGGCCGACAGCTTCAATGATTTGCTCGGAATTACCGGCGTCGTGCTCACGAAGCTCGACGGTGATACGCGTGGTGGGGCAGCCCTTTCAATCAAGGCAGTCACGGGAGCGCCGATTAAGTTCGTCGGTCTCGGTGAAAAGTTGGATGCCCTCGAACCATTCCATCCGGAACGCATGGCGTCACGGATTCTTGGGATGGGTGACGTGCTCACGCTCATTGAAAAAGCCGAGTCGCAGATGGACCAAGATGCCGCCAAAGAGCTCGAGAGCAAAATGCGCGATGCATCATTCACGTTCGATGATTTTATCGAGCAATTGGGTCAAGTGAAAAACATGGGCCCGATTGATGAGTTACTTTCGATGTTACCTGGTGCAGGTAAGATGAAAGGGTTGAAGAACGTCCAAATCGACGAGAAACAACTCGATCACGTCGAAGCGATTATCCGCTCGATGACAAAGCACGAGCGCGCTCATCCTGAAGTGCTCAATGCGAGTCGTCGGAAACGGATCGCAAAAGGAAGCGGTCGCTCCATCCAGGAAGTGAACCGCCTCATCAAACAGTTCGACGACATGAAGAAGCTGATGAAGCAAATGTCGGGACAAATGAAAGGGAAGAAAAAAGGCCTCGGTCTTCCGTTCTTCTAAAGAAACCTTTTGTCAGTCGGACGAAAAAGCAGTATACTATTAAAGTTGTCAATTCTTAAACACATGATGGAGGTATATTACCATGGCAGTTAAAATTCGTCTTAAGCGCATGGGCGCAAAAAAATCACCTTTCTACCGGATCGTTGTCGCTGATTCACGTTCACCACGTGACGGTCGTTTCATCGAGCAAGTAGGATACTACAACCCGGTTGCAAAACCAGAGGCAGAAGTTCGCATCGACGAAGAACTCGCGCTCAAATGGTTGGCAGACGGCGCGAAGCCATCTGACACAGTTCGTAACTTGTTCTCTAAAGCAGGGATCATGGAGAAATTCCACAACGCGAAAAACGCGAAGTAAGCCTGCGGCCGACCTTTTATGAGGTCGGCCTATTTTTATGAGGAGGGATACAATGGATTGGTTGTACGTAGGAAAGATCGCCAACACCCATGGGTTGAAAGGCGAAGTGAAGATTTTGGCTGCGACGGACTTCCCGGAAGAACGGTTCAAAAAAGGAAACACGCTCTTCCTCGACGTCGATGGGAAGAAGCAAGAGATGACCATCACGACGTATCGTCCCCATAAGCAGTTCCATCTCGTCACGTTCAAAGGGTTCGAGAACATCAACCACGTCGAGAAGTATAAAGGGATGAAGCTGTACGTCCATGCCGAGCACGTGCACGAGCTCCCGGAGCACGAGTTTTATTACCATGAGATTATCGGTTGCGACGTCGTCGTCGACGGTGAGGTCATCGGCGTCGTCGATGATATCTTCGAGACGGGCGCGAACGACGTCTGGGTCATCAAACGGCCTGGAAAGTCTGATGCGTTGATTCCGTACATCGAGTCGGTCGTCAGCGAGATTGACGTCGAAGCGAAGCGGGTCGTCATCACCCCGATTCCGGGAATGATTGAAGATGAAGATTGACGTGTTGACGCTCTTCCCCGAGATGTTCGCCCCGCTCGACCATTCCATCGTCGGGCGAGCGAAAGGGCTCGGGCAAGTCGACATCGGCTTCACGAACTTTCGAGACTTCTCGACGAACAAACATCATAAAGTCGATGACTATCCGTACGGGGGCGGTGCCGGCATGTTGCTGACGCCGCAACCGATTTTCGATGCGTTCGCCTCGCTCGACGCAAATCGTCCGCGCGTCATCGTCACGACGCCGACGGGCCGGCCGTTCACCCAACAAATCGCCGAGGAATGGGCCGGGGAAGACCACCTCGTCTTCCTGTGCGGCCATTATGAAGGGTTCGACCAACGGATCCATGACGAGCTCGCGACCGATGAAGTGTCGATCGGAGATTTCGTCTTGACCGGGGGCGAGCTCGCCGCCATGGTCATGATCGACGCGACCGTCCGGCTGTTGCCGGACGTCTTAGGGGCGCAGGCGAGCCACGAGGACGATTCGTTCTCGACCGGCCTCCTCGAATACCCGCACTATACCCGTCCTGCCGACTTCCGAGGCTTGAAGGTGCCGGACGTCCTCTTGTCCGGCAACCATGCGAGAATCGAGGCGTGGCGACGTGAGCAGTCGCTTTTAAAGACGTATGAGCGGCGACCGGACTTACTCGAAGCGGCCGAGCTGACAGAACGCGATAAAATCTTCCTCGAGTCGTTGCGCGATTGAACAATTTATGCTATGTTTGAGCATGTGGGTTAAACCCGCCGATTACCGATGTTCCGCTGTTGGATGCCTGGGCATATGAAGACATGAACATTGAAGAAAAAGGAGAATACATTCATGAACACACAAAAACTGTTCCGTGAAATCACAGAAGAACAATTCAAATCGGACGTACCTGCTTTCCGTCCTGGTGACACAGTACGTGTCCACGTTAAAGTCGTAGAGGGAACGCGTGAGCGTATCCAGATGTTCGAAGGCGTAGTCATCAAACGTAAAGGTGGCGGCATCAGCGAAACATTCACAGTCCGTAAGATTTCTTACGGCGTAGGTGTTGAGCGTGCATTCCCGCTTCACTCACCACGTGTCGCGCAAATCGAAGTCGTTCGTTACGGTAAAGTCCGCCGTGCGAAACTTTACTACCTCCGCAACCTTCGCGGTAAAGCAGCACGTATTAAAGAAATCCGTCGTTAAGATGGGGATTAAGCTTGTCGCTTGCGACAAGCTTCTTTTTTTCTAGTACAATAAGTTCAAATGGATAGAGGAGTGAGGCATGTTGAAAGAAGTGTTCAGTTGGATTAAGGCGATCGTTGTAGCGCTCGTCATCGCGTTCGTGATCCGGACGTTCATCTTTGTACCTGTCATCGTCGAAGGAGAATCGATGATGCCGACGCTCCAAAATGCCGATCGCATGATCGTCAGTAAAATCTCGAACTATGTCGGAGAGCTCGATCGTGGGGACATTATCGTCTTCCATGCGACCGAATCGAAAGATTACATCAAACGCGTCATCGCCATCCCAGGCGACACGCTCGAATATCGTGACGATACGCTCTATTTGAACGGAGAGGCGATGGAAGAGCCATATTTGGATGACTTCCGCGCCCAAATGAACGGGTTCCCGCTCACCGAGAACTTTACGCTCGAACAAGTGACGGGCGAGTCGGTCGTCCCGGACGGTCAATACTTCGTCATGGGTGACAATCGACAAAACTCGAAAGATAGCCGAGAGATCGGTCTCGTCTCGAAAGAGGACGTCGTCGGCAAAACGAACTTCGTGTTCTGGCCGCTAGACGACTTCGGGACGGTAGAAGAATAAGGTGGTGTTTTTTTGGCAATTCAATGGTTTCCTGGCCACATGGCCAAAGCAAGAAGACAAGTAACAGAAAAGATTAAACTGATTGACGTCGTCATCGAGCTCGTCGATGCACGCGTCCCGCAGTCGAGCCGAAATCCGATCGTCGATGAGATCACGGCGGGCAAGCCGCGTCTCATCGTCCTCAATAAAGCCGACATGGCCGACCCTGCCGTCACAGACGCTTGGCTCAAAGCGTTCAAGCGGGACGACGTCGAAGTCGTCGCCGTCGACTCGAAGCACAGCAAAGGCTTGAAGCAGCTCATGACGGGCGCCGAGAAGCTCATGAAAGACAAGCACGACCGGATGCGTGAGAAAGGCCGTAACCCTGGTCCAATCCGTGCCCTCATCATCGGGATCCCGAACGTCGGGAAGTCGACGCTCATCAACCGCCTCGCCGGGCGCAACATCGCCATCACGGGTGACCGCCCGGGTGTGACGAAGCGCCAGCAATGGATCAAGATGAAAGGCGGCGAGATGGAGCTGCTCGATACACCGGGGATTTTGTGGCCGAAGTTCGAGGACCAGCTCGTCGGCTATCGTTTGGCGGCGACAGGGGCAATCAAGGACGAAATCTTGAACTTGGACGATATCGCCCTCTACACGGCGCGCGAGCTACGGACGCGGTATCCGGAACAGTTGAAGGACCGCTTCAAGCTCGAGGAGTTGCCGGAGGATGCGGTCGAACTGCTTGAGTTGATTGGCAAGAAACGCGGTCTCATCAGCGGCGGCTACGTCGATTTCGAGAAAGCGAGCGAGTTGTTGTTAAACGAGTTGCGTCACGAAAAGATTGGCCGAATCTCACTCGAGACACCGGCCGACCATGAGCTGGCGTGAAGCCCTGTGCAAACAGGGCTTTTTTGGATAGGAGGGATACGATGACGATTGAAGAAATTAAACGACGGCTCGAGACCGTCCGATATGAGGAGTGGGAAGCGGTGCGCGCGTCGTTCGACACTGAGACGCGTAAAGGCGTCCTAGCGCTCATCGCCAAAAAAGATAGGCAGTTCTTACACGAACAGGCCGAGCGGGACGATTACACGAGCCGGATGGCGTTCGAGCGGGAACTGATCGCCTCGGGATTCGAACGCATCGCCGGTGTCGACGAAGTGGGCCGTGGCCCGCTCGCAGGTCCGGTCGTCGCGGCAGCGGTCGTATTGCCCGATTCGTTTTATCATCCTGGATTGAACGACTCGAAGAAGATGTCGAAACGAGCCCGTGAGCGCGCCTTCGAGCAGATCATGGCCGAGGCGACGGTCGGGGTCGGCATCGTGGCCGCCGACGTCATCGACGAGGTGAACATCTATGAGGCGACGAAGCTAGCGATGCAGGAAGCGGTCGAGCGGCTCGATGACGTCGATGCGCTCTTGATCGATGCGATGCGCCTCGAACTCGAGCTGCCGCAGACGTCGCTCATCAAGGGCGACACGCGGAGCGTCTCGATTGCGGCGGCGAGTGTCGTCGCCAAAGTCGTACGGGACAAGATGATGGAAGATTACGCCGTCCTCTATCCGGGCTACGGCTTTGAGCGCAACGCCGGCTACGGGACGAAAGACCATCTGTCTGGTCTTGCCGAACGTGGCGTCACGCCGATTCACCGGAAGTCGTTCGCGCCAATCAAACAGATGTAGGAGGGGAAACGATGCGCATCGATCACCAAGGCGTCATGCCGTTCAAAGTGACGGAACAGACGTCACGCCAACTGCTCGTCGGCAATACGGTCGTCGGCAGGGTGCTCCAGTTATTGCCCGGCGGTGAGGCCGTCATGCAACTGCCGCAAGGCCTGTTTCGCGTCGGGGTGAACGCCGACGTGAAAGAGAACGTCACGTATAAGATGGTCGTCACAGAGCTCGAGCCGAAACTCGTGTTGAAAGTCGTCCCGCAGACGACCGAAGCGCAAGTAGCACGCTCGCCGCTCGCCTTACTCACTTCAGAGCTCGCCAAGTTCGCCCGTCAACCGCTCGAGACGCCAGAACAGATCAAGGTGCAAGGGCAAAAGTTGCTCGACAGCGGCGCCGGCAGCGAGGTGAAGCAGTTGATTGGCGAACTGTTCAAAACGAAAAATACGAAGTTCGAGCCGTTCGTGCGCGCCCAAGAGACGTTCAACGCGTTGCAGACCTCTCCGTTCGCTGCTCATGGATTTCACATACCGCATTTAGGACCGTTCGAGAACGTCAAGTTCCGTCTCGAGGGTCCGAAACGTGAGATGCTCGACGCCGATCATGCTCGCATCGTCCTCTTCCTCGAGACGCCCCGGTTCGGCGAGACGGGGATCGATTTGCTCGTCCATAAGCGGCAAATCACGATTAAAGTGTATAACGAAGGCCACGACTTAGGTCCGTTCGTCCGCGCCTATGAGCCAACACTCTCTTTGGCGTTACATAACGCGGGGTATGAACTGTCCCGATTCGCGTTCGAACAAAAAATCGAAGCGGTGCCAGAGCCGTTCGCCCCGCTCGGAAAGGTGGATCGTCGAATATGACCGAACGTAAGCAAGCCATCGCCTTGTCGTATGAGCAAACGATGGAGTCGCCTCGCGTCGTCGCCAAAGGGGGCGGACTCGTCGCCGAGCGAATGCTCGCCCTCGCCCAAGCGAACGGGACCCCGATTCACGAGGACCCGGCGCTGTTGTCGCTTCTCGACGCGCTACAAATCGAAGAGCACATCCCGGACGACCTGTATCAGGTCATCGCCGAGCTGTTTGTGTTTCTTTATCAAATGGAACAGGATAAAATCATAGATGTCTAGCGCTATTTGTGAAAAAAAGATGAAAAGTTAAAGCAAGAACAATAGACAGCGCTTTCAGTTTTTCGTTACAATAGACGTGCCGATATTAAAGGGGACTAAGGGGGAAATCAAATGAATATCCATGAGTATCAGGCAAAAGAACTGCTCCGCGCATTTGGAGTCGCCGTACCGACCGGTTATCCGGCGTTTACGGTAGAGGAGGCAGTTTCAGCCGCCGCCAAGCTAGACGGTGAATTGAAAGTTGTCAAAGCACAAATCCATGCAGGTGGCCGCGGCAAAGCCGGCGGTGTCAAACTTGCGAAGACGGATGAGGAAGTCAAACAGTATGCGTCTGAAATTCTCGGCAAAACGCTCGTCACGCATCAGACTGGACCGGAAGGAAAAGTCGTTCAACGTCTTTACATCGAAGAAGGATCGGCAATCGATCAAGAATTTTACTTAGGACTTGTGCTTGACCGTTCGATCGGCCGAATCGTCATCATGGGTTCATCTGAAGGTGGTATGGACATCGAAGAAGTCGCTGAACATACACCAGAGAAGATTCATAAAGAAATCGTCGACCCGGTCGTCGGACTCCGTCCGTTCCAAGCCCGTCGTCTCGCTTTCAAGATGGAAGTACCAACGAAGCTCGTCAACAAGTTCAGTGACATGGTCATGAAGTTGTACAAAGTATACGTCGAGACAGATTGCACGATCGCGGAAATCAACCCGCTCGTGACGACGAAAGACGGCAACGTCATCGCGCTCGATGCGAAACTCAACTTCGACAGCAACGCGCTCTACCGTCATTCAGACATTCTCGATTTACGCGACACGACGGAAGAAGATCCACGTGAAGTCGAAGCGTCGAAACACGACCTTAGCTATATCGCGCTCGATGGGAATATCGGATGTCTCGTCAACGGGGCTGGTCTCGCGATGGCGACGATGGATATCATCAAGCATTACGGCGCCGAGCCCGCCAACTTCCTCGATGTAGGCGGCGGTGCGACGAAAGAGAAAGTAACGGAAGCGTTCAAGTTGATTTTGTCAGACGACCAAGTCAAAGGGATCTTCGTCAACATCTTCGGTGGCATCATGAAGTGTGACATCATCGCTGAAGGAATCGTCGCGGCGACGAAAGAAATCGGACTCGATTTACCACTCGTCGTTCGTTTAGAGGGAACAAACGTGGATGCGGGACGACGCATTCTCGATGAATCTGGTCTTGCGATCACGTCGGCGAGCTCGATGGCTGACGGTGCAGAAAAAATCGCGGCACTCGTTCGATAAGGGGGAAACGACATGAGTATTTGGGCGAATCAAGATACAAAAGTGATCATTCAAGGGATCACAGGGAAACAAGGTCTGTTCCACGGCGAACAGATGTTGGCTTATAACACAAAGCTAGTCGGAGGCGTCACGCCTGGTAAGGGCGGTACGACGGTCCTTGATGGTGTACCGGTCTTCAACACGGTGTCTGAGGCAGTCGAAGCGACGGGCGCGAACGCGTCAATCATCTACGTGCCACCTGCGTTCGCTGCTGACTCAATCATGGAAGCGGCCGATAGCGGAATCGAACTCATCATCTGCATCACGGAAGGGATTCCAGTCATCGACATGATCCAAGTGAAACGTTATCTCGAGGACAAGCCAGCTCGTTTAATCGGACCGAACTGTCCAGGGATTATCACGCCAGGGGAAGCGAAGCTTGGAATCATGCCAGGGTATATCCATACGAAAGGTCACGTCGGGATCGTGTCGCGTTCAGGAACGCTCACGTATGAGGCGGTGCATCAATTGACGACAGCCGGTATCGGACAATCGACGGCAGTCGGCATCGGGGGCGACCCGGTCAACGGCACAAACTTCATCGATACGCTCAAAGCGTTCAACGAAGACGAAGACACGAAAGCGGTCATCATGATCGGTGAAATCGGCGGAACTGCTGAAGAAGAAGCGGCCGAGTGGGTGAAGGCGAACATGACGAAACCAGTCATCGGCTTCATCGGTGGCCAGACAGCCCCAGAAGGTAAACGGATGGGTCACGCTGGCGCCATTATCTCTGGCGGTAAAGGAACGGCAGCCGAGAAGATCAAGACACTCAACGCCAACGGAATTGAAGTGGCCGAGACGCCAGCTGTCATCGGCGAGACGCTCATT
The DNA here is from genome assembly GCF_000696055.1 of Exiguobacterium sp. AB2. Lineage (NCBI taxonomy): Bacteria > Bacillati > Bacillota > Bacilli > Caryophanales > Exiguobacterium > Exiguobacterium sp. AB2. Next base: position 63,452 of record NZ_JNAA01000102.1, on the reverse strand, counting down.
CGCGTATTGAAAGAAAAAGGGATATACGACGCTTGTGTCACGGGTCAACCGACGACGTGAGCCAAATCGGTCTGAGGGATGAATTTTCATCCCTCTTTCTTATAAAGGAGATTGTGATGAATCAAACAATAGCACGTTTTGCAGCCGAACGGTTGCCTGTCGAGTTCGTTCATCATTATTTATCCGGTAAGCTCGATACGTATTCCGCCTCTTCTGCCGTCTTGAGGAAAGTGGAACGGGCGAAGCTAAATACCGAGACGTACACCAACTTCATGACGTGGGAAGACCCGTTGTTCCCGACGCGTCTGCTCGTCATCCCGAATCCTCCGTATTGTTTGTTTTATCGAGGGGATTTAGAGGTACTACATGAAAGAACGACCGCATTGGTCGGTAGCCGTGAATTGAATCGCATCAGTCGTCCGCTCGTCGAGTTTTTGCATCCTTTAATAGAAGAAACTGTATCGATTTCGGGCGGGGCGAAAGGCATCGATGGGCTCGTACATGAAGCCTCGCTCGTCCGCAATCGACCGACCGTCGCCGTTCTCGGATCGGGATTTTCTCACATTTATCCGACCGCGCATGGTCCGTTGTTTGACAGGATTGAACGAACCGGATTATTGTTGAGCGAATACGTGCCGGACACGCCAGTTAAAAAATTTCAATTTTTGGAACGGAATCGTCTCGTCAGTGGGCTTGGCGATCGGCTCGTCGTCGTCCAAGGTAGGGAAAAAAGTGGGACGATGAATACGGTCAGCCATGCGCTCGAGCAAGGAAAGACGGTGTTTGCCGTCCCGGGCAGTCCGCTCGATCGACTCGCCGCCGGACCGAATCGATTGATTGAAGAAGGTGCGATTCCATTGACGAATCCCGATCAATTTCTGAACGATCTCATGATTGTACGTTGACAAATCATCGAGAACATGAATATTATGGTAGGGATTTAAATGACCTCTAAAAGGGGAGCAGATGTATGGCAAAATATTTGGTGATCGTCGAATCACCTGCGAAAGCAAAAACAATTAAACGGTATTTAGGATCGAATTATACGGTCAAAGCCTCGATGGGTCACGTCATCGATTTACCGAAGAGTCAGCTCGGTGTCGACGTCGAACACGACTTTGAACCGAAGTATATTACGATTCGTGGTAAAGGGCCGGTCTTGAAAGAATTGAAGACGGCCGCTAAAAAAGCGACGAAAATCTTTCTCGCGGCTGACCCGGATCGCGAAGGGGAAGCGATTGCATGGCATTTAGCCCGTGCCCTCGGTGTCGATGAGACGACGGAATGTCGTGTCGTCTTCAACGAGATCACGAAAGATGCGATTAAAGAATCGTTCAAACACCCGCGTAAAATTAATCACGACCTCGTCGATGCCCAACAGGCGCGACGGATTTTGGATCGTCTCGTCGGATACGGGATGAGCCCGTTATTATGGAAGAAAGTGAAAAAAGGATTGTCGGCTGGACGTGTCCAGTCGGTCGCCGTGAAGATGATTATCGATCGCGAGCGGGAAATCAACGCTTTCGACCCAGAAGAGTACTGGACAATCAAACTGAACCTCAATCATGACGGGGAGACGTTCGAGACTTCTTTCTTCGGAAAAGACGGCAAGAAAGTCGAACTGAAGACAGAGGCTGACGCGAACGAAGTGCTCAACACGATCGGGGACTCGTTCAACGTCGTCGACGTCACGAAAAAGGAACGCAAACGAAACCCGTCCCTCCCGTTCACGACAAGCTCGCTTCAACAAGATGCGGCCCGTAAGCTGAACTTCCGTGCGAAAAAGACGATGATGCTCGCCCAGCAGTTGTATGAAGGAATCGACCTTGGCAAAAAAGAAGGAACGGTCGGTTTAATCACGTACATGCGTACCGATTCGACGCGAATTTCCGATTTGGCGAAAGCCGAAGCGAAAGAATATATCGAATCGACGTTCGGCGAAGAATATGTCGCGCTTCAAAAGCAAAAAGAGAAGAAAGCGACGAACGTCCAGGACGCACACGAAGCGATTCGTCCGACGTCGGCGCTGCGTGACCCGGCCATGATGAAACCGTACTTGTCACGTGATCAACTCCGGTTGTACAAACTCATTTGGGAACGGCTCATCGCTAGCCAAATGGCACCGGCTGTCCTTGACACGGTGAAAATCGATGTCGAGTCGAACGGGATGACGTTCCGCGCCAACGGCTCGACCGTCAAGTTCCCTGGTTTCATGAAAGTGTATATCGAGTCAAAAGACGATGATATCGAAGAAGCGAACCCTGAGAAGGAAGGCTTGTTGCCGCCGCTTGAAGTGGACGATACGCTCGCGTTCGAGACGATTGAGCCGAAGCAGCACTTCACGCAGCCACCGCCGCGTTATACAGAGGCCCGACTCGTTCGTGCGATGGAAGAACTCGGGATTGGTCGTCCGTCAACGTACGCACCGACGCTCGATACGATTCAAAAGCGTGGCTACGTCGTGTTAGAAGAGAAGAAGTTCGTCCCGACCGAGCTCGGCGAACTCGTCATCGAGATGATTGACGAATACTTCAACGACTTCATCACGGTCCAGTTCACGGCCGATATGGAGACGCTCCTCGACTCCATCGAGAACGAGGAAGTCGCATGGACGGATGTCGTCGCGCCGATTTATCGCAGTTTCGAGAAACGGTTGAAGCGGGCCGAGTCGGAAATCGAGAAGATTGAAGTGAAAGATGAGCCGGCCGGCATCGACTGCGAGATTTGCGGTTCGCCGATGGTCATCAAGATGGGACGATACGGCAAGTTCATGGCTTGTTCTGGTTTCCCGAACTGTACGAACACGAAGCCGGTCCAAGTCGAAATCGGTGTCCCTTGTCCGAACTGTAAAGACGGCCAAGTCGTCGAACGGCGCAGCAAGAAAGGCCGTCTATTCTACGGCTGCTCGAACTATCCGGATTGTGAGTTCGTCTCTTGGGACAAACCGGTCGCGAAACCTTGCCCGGAATGTGACCACATGATGGTCGAGAAGAAAATTAAAGACGGTGTCAAATATCAATGTACGAACTGTACCCATACCGAGGTACATCAGCAAGAGGAGGATTAAGATTGTCACAACGTGTAACTGTCATCGGGGCCGGGCTTGCCGGTTCCGAGGCGGCTTGGCAACTCGCGAAGCGCGGGATTCAAGTCGACTTATATGAAATGAGACCGGTCCGTCAAACACCGGCCCACCATACCGACCAATTCGCAGAGCTTGTCTGCTCGAACTCGCTTCGGGCGAACGGCCTGCAGAATGCAGTCGGCGTCCTGAAAGAAGAGATGCGCACGCTCGATTCGCTTATCTTGAAAGCGGCAGACACGGCGAGCGTCCCGGCTGGCGGCGCGCTCGCCGTCGACCGGCACGACTTTGCCGGGTTCGTCACCGAGACGTTGAAGAACCATCCGAACGTGACCGTGCACAACGAAGAGATTCAAGCAATCCCGGACGGCATCGTCATCGTGGCGACCGGACCGCTCACATCACCTGACTTATCGGCCTCGCTCAAAGCGTTCACAGGAGAAGACTACTTGTACTTCTACGATGCGGCCGCGCCGATTCTTGACGGGGAGACGATCGACCGGGACAAAGTATATTTGAAATCGCGTTACGATAAAGGCGAGGCGGCGTACTTGAACTGTCCGATGACAGAAGAAGAGTTCGACGTCTTCTATGACGAACTCGTCAAAGCCGAAGTCGTCCCGCTCAAAGAGTTCGAGAAAGAGATTTATTTTGAAGGGTGCATGCCGTTCGAGGTGCTCGCCCAACGTGGGAAAAAGACACTTCTATTCGGACCGATGAAACCGGTCGGCCTTGAAGATCCGAAGACGAACAAGCGTCCGCATGCGGTCGTTCAACTTCGTCAAGACAACTCGGCCGGTACGCTCTTCAACTTGGTCGGGTTCCAGACCCATTTGAAATGGGGCGAGCAAAAGCGCATCATCCAACTCATCCCTGGGCTCGAGAACGCGGAAATCGTCCGTTATGGTGTGATGCACCGTAACACGTTCATCAACTCGCCGAACTTGTTAAAACCAACGTATCAGGCGCGCACGCGTGACACGCTCTTCTTCGCCGGACAGATGACCGGTGTCGAAGGATACGTCGAGTCAGCCGCTTCAGGGCTCCTTGCCGGAATCAATGCCGCCAAGCTGATTCAAGGGGAAGAGTTGGTCGTGCTCCCGCGTGAGACGATGCTCGGCTCGATGGCACATTACATCACGACGACAGACGGAAAGCACTTCCAACCGATGAACGCGAACTTTGGACTCGTGCCGTCGCTTGAAGACGCGCCGAAAAAAATGAAGAAACAAGAACGTTACGAGAAGTACGCCAATCGTGCCCTCGAGACGATTCAACAATATAAAGAAATTTAAGGGAAGGGAGTCATTTTTTGGCTTCCTTTTTTATGAATTTAAATTTCAATTGTGTAATTTGTACAACACTTTGAAAATTTTCAGATTATTGAAGAGCTATCTATTGTCACCTTACATTCTGTGTGCTATGCTAATTTCGATTTGACGGGAACGGGCGTTTTTATGCCAAAAACAAGGGGGCGAGCGAATGGGATTCGGCGAGGATCAACAATCATTTTTACGCTATTGCCAAGTCGAACGACGACTGTCGCCTCATACGAAACGCTCTTATGGGCAGACGCTTGACCAGTACGCCGCATATTGCCAAACGACGCATCTCAATCCGTATGATGTGGAGTCGGCGCGGCGTTATTTATATGCCCTTTATGAGGCGGACGCCAAGACGACGACCGTCTCGCAAAAAGTATCTTGCCTGAAGCAGTTCGGGAAGTTCATCGCCCGTGAAAACGGGGGGGAACCGCTGTTTCATGGCCTGACGTCACCGAAGCGACGCAAGTCGTTGCCGACGTTTGCCGTCCCGAGTGAGGTAGAACAGCTGCTTCATGCCGCGGCAGCCGAGGAGGACCCGTTTATGCGCGCACGTGACGTCGCCATCGTCGAGATGCTGTATGGCACCGGGATGCGCGTGGCGGAACTGTGCGGAATGGACCTCGCGTCGTATGACAAGGCGCTCGCCTTCGTCCATGTCGTCGGGAAAGGGAAGAAGGAACGCTACATCCCGCTCGGCAAATATGCGATGGAAGCGCTCGACCGCTATCTGCTCGTCAGACAGGCGCATACTAGTGCCGAGGAAACGGCTTTATTTCTCGGTCAAAACGGGAATCGAGTGACAACAGACCAAATCCGGTATGTTATGAAGCGGCTACGGAAACGCGGTGGTCTCCAGAAGCCGTTGACACCGCACTCGCTCCGCCACAGCTTTGCGACCGATCTATTAGAACGCGGGGCTGATCTTCGTGCCGTCCAAGAATTACTCGGCCACGAATCGCTGTCGACGACGGGGCGCTATACGCACGTGTCGACCGAACGGCTGAGGGCGGTCTATCAAGCAACACATCCGAGAAAGTAGGGGGTCATACTATGTTCCATGCAACAACGATTTTTGCAGTCCGACACGAAGGCAAAGGCGCAATGAGCGGGGACGGACAAGTCACGCTCGGAAACGCGGTCATCATGAAGAACAAAGCGAAAAAAGTACGCCGGCTCTATGGCGGAAAAGTCGTCGCCGGTTTCGCCGGTAGCGTCGCCGACGCGTTCACCCTGTTCGAGAAGTTCGAGTCAAAGCTCGAGATGTATAACGGGAATTTGCCGCGGGCGGCCGTCGAACTCGCGAAAGAGTGGCGCGGCGATAAAATGCTCCGTCAGCTCGAAGCGCTCCTCATCGTCATGGACGCCGATCACTTGCTTCTCGTCTCAGGTAACGGCGAAGTGATTGAACCGGATGACGGCATCCTCGCTATCGGGTCGGGCGGCAATTACGCCCTGGCTGCGGGGCGGGCCCTCGTCCGCTACTCGCCAGAAAAATCGGCCGAAGAGATCGCGCGAGCCGCACTCGAGATTGCTGGAGAGCTATGTGTCTATACGAACGACCAAGTCATTGTCGAAACAATTGGAGGCGATTCGAAATGAAACGTGAATTGACACCACGCCAAATCGTGTCAGAACTAGACCGCTTCGTCATCGGCCAAAAAGATGCGAAACGGGCAGTCGCGATCGCACTTCGTAACCGCTATCGCCGTCAAAAGCTGAGCGCGGACCTTCGGGATGAAGTGACGCCGAAAAATATCTTGATGATCGGCCCGACCGGTGTCGGGAAGACCGAGATTGCCCGCCGTCTCGCCAAACTCGTCGGTGCCCCGTTCGTCAAGGTCGAGGCGACGAAGTTCACAGAAGTCGGCTACGTCGGCCGCGACGTCGAATCGATGGTCCGGGACCTCGTTGAGGCGTCAGTCCGTCTCGTCAAAGAAGACAAGAAGGAAGGCGTCAAAGACCAAGCCGAAGCCGTCGCCAAGGAGCGGATCCTCGATGCGCTTCAGGGGAAGGCGAAAGCCGCCCCGACGGCCTCGAACCCGTTCGAGGCGTTGTTCGGCGGTCAAGCGCAACAGGCAGAACCGGCGACCGACTCGACACAAGCGAGCGATCGGGCCCAGCTTCGGCGCCTGCTCGAGCTCGGCGAGTTGGAGGAACGGTTGATTGAAGTCGATTTGGAAGAGAAGCAGACGGTCGACTTGTTCCAAGGGCAAGGGATGGAAGGGCTGTCGAACCTTCAAGACATGCTCGGACAAATCGTGCCGAAGAAACGGAAGAAGCGGAAAATCACGGTCCGTGAGGCCCGTCCGCTCCTCATCGCCGAAGAGGCGGAGAACTTGCTCGACATGAACGAGGTCCATGACGAGGCCGTGCAGCGTAGCGAACAGATGGGGATCATCTTCGTCGATGAAATCGACAAGATTGCGACGAAGTCGCAAGACCATGCCGGCGTCTCGCGTGAAGGCGTCCAGCGCGACATCCTGCCAATCGTCGAAGGGTCGACGGTCGTGACAAAATACGGTCCCGTCAAAACGGATCACGTCCTTTTCATCGCGGCCGGAGCGTTCCATATGGCGAAGCCGTCCGATTTGATTCCGGAGCTGCAAGGGCGCTTCCCGATTCGCGTCGAGCTGAGCAGCTTGACGGAAGAAGACTTCGTCAAGATTTTGACCGAACCGTCGCAAGCGCTCATCAAGCAATATACGGCGCTCCTCGAGTCTGAAGAGATCGGGGTCGAGTTCACCCATGAGGCGATTGAAGAGATTGCGAAGATTGCGACGCACGTCAACCGCGAGACGGATGACATCGGCGCCCGTCGCCTTTATACGATCATGGAACGTGTGCTCGAGGACTTGTCGTTCGAGGCGGCCGACATGCCACAGACGAACGTTCAAATCACACCTGCTTACGTCAAAGAAAAAGTCGGTTCGATTGCGGAAGATCGAGACTTAAGCCAATATATACTATAAGATTCTGTATGCACATACAGGGAGGAAAATCAGAACTATGAACTTACTAGATAAAACACGCCAATTGAACACGATGCTTCAACAAGAGGCGAGCGCGCACGTCGACTTTAAAGAGATGGCGGACAAGATGCGTGAAGTGCTTGAGGCGAACACATTCATCGTCAGCCGTCGCGGCCGCTTGCTCGGCTTTGCGATCAAACAACAGATTGAAAATGAGCGGATGAAGGCGTTCCTTGTCGACCGCCAGTTCCCGGAGCCGTATGCGTCGAACTTGTTCAACGTGAAAGAGACGACGGAAAATATCGATATCGATAGCGAATATACGGCATTCCCGGTTGAGAACCGCGAACTCTTTCTCGAATCGAAGACGACGATCGTTCCGATTATCGGCGGCGGCGAACGTCTCGGCACGCTCGTGCTCGGACGCTTGAATAACGACTTCACGCAAGACGACCTCGTCCTCGCAGAATATAGCGCGACAGTCGTTGGGATGGAGATCTTGCGTGAAAAAGCGGCGGAAGCCGAGGCGTCTGCCCGGAAGAAGGCAGTCGTGCAAATGGCGATCAACTCCCTCTCGTATTCTGAACTCGAAGCGATTGAGCACATCTTCGAAGAGCTCGGTGGAAACGAAGGATTGTTAGTTGCTTCCAAAATTGCCGATAGAGTGGGAATCACTCGTTCGGTTATCGTCAACGCGCTACGGAAGCTCGAGAGCGCCGGCGTCATCGAATCTCGCTCGCTCGGGATGAAAGGAACCTATATCAAGATACTGAATGATAATTTCTTGTTTGAGTTACAGAAGCTGAAATCTAATTGAAACAGAGCAAGTTCATCACGAACAGCCTTACAATCGCTAGATAAAGACCGCTTTAGGTCCAAAAACCCGTTCTTTCGAATGAAAGAACGGGTTTTTTAGTGCAAAAGTAATTATTTTCAGAATATGTCGTAAATTCGACAAAAAGAAGTTAGACCATTTACCTGTTTTCCTAAAAATATCTTTCAGAACTGTTACAGATTTGTTTCAATGTAATAGTGGAATTTCCAAATAAGGTATATACATGCATCTTTATGTGAAAGCGAGTGAGCCGCATGAAATGGATTGGCACCGACTATCAGTTGATGAAGCAAGCGATCAACCATTCGGTCTTACACCAGAAAGTGATTAGTCATAATTTGTCGAATATCGATACCCCGAATTTTAAAGCGAAACAAGCCGTCTTCGAACAGACGCTATCGAACGAGATGCGGTTGAAACTTGCCGGCGGGCGACCGAGCGAGCGGGCGACGAGCCAAATCGTCGACCGTGCAGGAGGTGCGATGCGCAGTGACGGGAATAACGTCGACCTCGATTTCGAGATGAGTGAACTAGCGCGGAACCAATTGCAATATGAGGCGATGATGGAACAACTCAACCGTCGGCTCGGTGGTTTGAAGACGGTGATACGAGGAGGACGTTAACGATGGGGATGTTTGATAGTTTTCATATCTCAGCGACGGCGCTGACGTCACAACGGTTACGGATGGACACCGTCTCAGCGAATATCGCGAACGCGCAGACGACACGCGGCAAACTTGTCGATGGAGAATGGCAGCCGTATACGCGTAAGATGACGGTGCTTCAGGAAGCGCCGTTTCGAAAACAGTTATCGAACGCCGTCTCGGGCGGCGTGCAAGTGGCGCGAATCGTCGAGGACGAGGCGCCTTATAAATTGTCTTATGACCCGTCGCATCCCGACGCGGACGAACGCGGCTACGTGCAGTTGCCGAACGTGGACTTGTTGAAAGAGATGGTCGACCTGATGGGGGCGACCCGCTCATACGAGGCCAACGTGGCGGCGATGAATGCGACGAAGGCGATGCTCGTCAAAGCGATGGAAATTGGTAAAGGATAAGGAGTGAAGACGGATGCAAATCAATCCGATTTCGATGATTGGAACTCAACCGACCGGGGTGAACCCGGTGAAAGATACGCCATCTCAATTTGGATCGTATTTGAATGAGGCGATGCGCTCGTTGAACGACGTGCAACAGGCGACGAGTGCGGCTCGCGCCGACCTTGCCGTCGGAAAAGCCGACCTTCATCAAGTGATGATTCAAAGTGAAGAGTCGTCGATAGCGATGCAACTCGCGATTGAGGTGCGGAACAAGGCTGTCGAAGCCTATCAAGAAATGATGCGAATGCAAGTTTAAAGTAGAGGATGACGAGTAGCGATGAATGAAAAGTTAAAAGAACGATTCGGTTCACTGACCGGTTCGCTTCAAACGATGAAAACGAACCGAAAAATCATTTGGGGTCTCGTCATCGTCGGCGTGATTCTTGTCGCGGTGCTCTTGACCGTCTGGCTGTCGCGCCCGAACATGGCCCCGCTCTATACGAACCTGTCCGCTCAAGAAGCGGGCGAGGTGACGGAACAGTTGACGGCCGACGGAGTAAAGGCTGAGATTAAAGCGACTTCGAACGGTGTCAGTGTATACGTACCGAGTGAGCAAGTCGACCAACTGAAAGTCAGTCTGGCGGCAGCAGGCATCCCGAAGTCGGGTGCAATCGATTATAGCTTCTTTAGCGAGAACGCTGGCTTCGGAACGACGGACCGTGAGATGGCCGTCATCGAACGGAGCGCGATGCAGACCGAGCTCGAACGATTGATCACGCAAATCGAAGGCATCAATCAGGCAAAAGTCATCATCTCGCTACCCGAGAAGTCTGTCTTTCTAGCAGAGGACCAAGGCGAACCGACGGCCTCCATCGTCTTAAATTTAGGAGCTGGTACGAATCTCGAGCCGGCGACGGTGAAAGGACTGTATCACTTGATTAGTAAGAGCGTACCGAACTTGAAGCCGGAAAACATCTCGATTATGGACCAATACTTCACGTATTACGACCTGGACCAGTCGACGATGGCCGGCGGTGGCTCGACCGACCCGCTCGCTTTGAAGCGCCAAGTCGAGAAAGACGTACGTCAACAGATTCAACAGATGCTCTCGGTGCTTCTCGGTGAGCGTAGCGTGCTCGTATCGGTCACAGCCGACATCGACACGACGCAGACGGCAGAAGAGCAAAACCTCGTCACCCCGGTCAATGAAGACAGCATGGAAGGGATCGTCACATCGGCCGAACGAATCGCCGAGGCGTACACAGGCGGGACCGGAGCGCAAACAGCAGCCGGGACGGCCGAGAACGACACGGTCAACTTCCCAGCCGCGACGGGTACCGGTAACGAAGAGAGCGAGAAAAATCATGAAATCATCAACTATGAAGTGAATCGCATCACAAAACAGATCCAAAACGCGCCGTACACGATTCGAGACCTCGGTGTCCAGCTCATCGTCGAACCACCGAACGGGGCGACGACGATCGACCCGCAACTCGAAGGTGACCTCGAGACGATGATGTATTCGATTATCCGCACATCGCTCGCGAAGACGGGCGAAGCCCTCACGGAAGCGGAATTGGAACAAAAAGTCGTCGTCGTGTCTCGCCCGTTCGCAGAAGCGGAAGCGGTCGCGACGACCGAGCAAGCGACGCCATGGTGGATGTATGCCGCCGCAGCCGGCGCGGTCGTCCTACTCGCCCTCGTCTTCTTCGCACTACGCAAGCGCAAGCAAGAGCCGCTCGCTGAGACGAACGAGTGGGAAGTCCCATATGAAGACGAAGTGCCGGACCTCGACCTTGAAGAACGAGGCGAAGGCGCCGTCAAGAAGAAACAGTTGGAGAAATTGGCAGAGAGCAACCCAGAAGAGTTCGCCAAGCTTCTTCGTACTTGGATGTCTGAGGAGTGAGTACCGTGAACTATGCAAAACAATCGAACCGAGAAAAAGCGGCGATGCTCATGATCTCGCTCGGACCAGAAGTCGCGGCGAACGTGTACAAGCATCTGTCCGAAGAAGAGATGGAGCAGTTGACGCTACAAATCTCGGCACTGAAAAAAGTATCGCCTGAACAGAAAGAGACGATCATGGGCGAGTTCCATGAGCTCGCGATGGCACAGAGCTACATTACGCAAGGTGGCATCGGCTTCGCGAAGACGGTGCTTGAAAAAGCGGTCGGGGAAGAGAAGGCGATGGCCCTCATCCACCGTCTCACCTCGACGCTCCAAGTCAGACCGTTCGAGTTCGCGCGAAAAGCCGATCCGAAGCAGTTGCTCAACTTTATCCAAAACGAGCACCCGCAAACGATCGCGTTGATTTTGGCTCACCTCGAGCCGGTCAAATCAGGACAAATCTTGTCCGAACTGCCGCCTGAGATTCAATCGGAAGTCGCCAAACGGATTGCGACGATGGACCGGCTCAACCCGGACGTCATCCATGAAGTCGAGCAGATTCTCGAGAAGAACTTGTCGCAGACCGACATGCAGGACTACGCGCAGTCTGGTGGAATCGAAGCGGTCGTCGAAGTGCTCAACGGCGTCGACCGGACGACGGAGCGGACGATTCTCGATGCGCTTGAAATCGAAGACCCGGAGCTCGCCGAAGAGATCAAAAAGCGGATGTTCGTGTTCGAAGATATCGTCACGCTCGACTCGCGGGCGATACAACGGATTATCCGGGAAGTGGCGAACGACGATCTCCTGCTCGCGCTCAAAGTCTCGTCCGAAGAAGTCAAACAAATCATCTTCAAAAACATGTCACAGCGAATGGTGGATACGTTCAAAGAAGACATGGAATTCATGGGACCTGTGCGGTTGCGTGACGTCGAAGAAGCGCAAAGTCGTATCGTCGGGATTATCCGTCGCCTAGAAGACGTCGGAGAAATCGTGATCAGTCGCGGTGGAGGAGATGACATCGTTGTCTAATGTGATTAAACGAGGACGGGCGACAGCGTTCGAGCCGCAACGGATCGACTCGAAGCCGTTGTTTGAGGCGGTTGAGGTAGTACCCGAGATCGATCACGAGTCAGGAATCGCGGCCCGCTATGAAAAACTCAGGCAAGAAGAAGCCGAAGCCAGCGAACGGTGGCACGCCGCAGAAGAGACGATTGAGCGCTTGAAAGCCGAGGCGCTTGAAGCGGCTTACAACGAAGGCTATGCCGCGGGGTTTGACCAAGGGCATGGCGAAGGGAAGGTGACGTTCGATGAGTTGACGACCCGATTGAACACGGTGCTCGTCGAACTCGAACAGTTATACGACGAGAAGTGGCGCTCGGCCGAACGCCAACTCGTCGAGCTCGCGGTCGAGGTCGCCGCCAAGTTGACGACCGACCTCATCCGAAAAGATGAGCAGCTGTTCGCCGATCTGATTCGTGACCAAGTCTTGCGTGAGCCCGACGCCGACAGTTTGACCATCTATGTCCATCCGACCCGCCTCGCCTCGATTCAACGGTTCGAGACGATGTGGCAGACGGACAATGCACCGTTGATGAAATATCGGGCCGACGCGTCGCTAGATGAGGTGAGCGTCCGAATCGAGACGCCGCACCACGGCAGTGAGCGCGACGTGTCCTACAGTTTGGAACGGATTCGGGCGACGATCGAGGAGGTATTGGCCGATGGGGCTTATTGATCTCGTCACGGAGACCGTCTCCCGGTCACCGGAAGACGAATACGTCCGGAAAGTCGGGCGCGTCTGTCGCGTCGTCGGATTGATGATCGAAGCGAGCGGGCCGAGCGCGTTCATCGGTGAGCGGTGCCTCATCGAGTTGCCGAACGGTCCAGCCGTTGAAGCGGAAGTCGTCGGATTCAACGATGCGCGCGTGCTCCTCATGCCTTACGGCGAGACGACTCAAATCGCACCCGGTTGTATCGTCAAAGGGACCGGCCGCATGCTCCAAGTGCCGGTCGGGTTCGAGTTGATTGGTCAAGTGCTCGATGGGCTCGGCCGTCCGTTATCCGGGGAAGGTAAGCGCCCGGCAAAACGATACGACGTATTGCGCAAGCCGCCGAACCCGCTCGAACGGCCGCGAATCCTCGACTCCTTATCGACCGGGGTCCGCGTCATCGACGGGCTATTGACCGTCGGCAAAGGACAACGGGTCGGCTTGTTTGCCGGATCGGGTGTCGGGAAGTCGACATTGCTCGGCATGATCGCCAAACGCTCGTCCGCACACGTTAACGTCATCGCGTTGATTGGTGAGCGGGGGCGGGAAGTGAAAGAGTTTATCGAGAAAGAGCTCGGGCCAGAAGGGATGGCGCGTTCGGTCGTCATCGTGGCGACGAGCGATCAACCGCCACTCGTCCGATTGAAAGGTGCCTATACGGCAACGGCGATTGCCGAGTATTTCCGCGACCAAGGGAAAGAAGTCGTGTTGATGATGGATTCGGTGACGCGTTTCGCGATGGCGCAACGTGAAATCGGGCTCGCCACAGGCGAACCCCCGACATCTAAAGGGTACACCCCGTCCGTTTTCGCCATGTTGCCGCAACTACTCGAGCGGAGCGGGACGGCTGTCACCGGCTCCATCACGGCGTTTTACACCGTACTCGTCGATGGGGACGACATGAACGAACCGATTGCCGATGCCGTTCGCGGGATACTCGATGGTCACTTCGTCATGGACCGTGCCCTCGCGAACCGTGGCCAGTTCCCGGCCATTCACGTGTTGAAGTCGATTAGTCGGGTCATGAACCAAATCGCCTCACCGCTACATCGCGAGGATGCGATCACGTTCCGCAGCTGGCTCGCCACGTACCTAGACGCAGAAGACTTAATCAATATCGGTGCATACAAAAAAGGGACGAATCCAGCGATTGACACGGCCATCGATCACTATCCGGGGCTGCTGACGTTTTTGAAGCAATCGATTGAAGAAGAGGCGTCGTTCGAGCAAACAATCGAGCGGTTGGCCGGAATCGCAAGAGGTGACAGATGAACAGATTATTACTAGAACGAATCATGCCGATCGCTGAACATGAAAAAGAAGAGACGGCGACCGAGATGAGGTCGTTGAAGGCACGATTTGAGGCAGATATGGAAGCGTTATACCGTCTGCTCGTCACGTATGAGTCGCTCATGAAGAGTCAGGATGAACAGTCTGGTACGGTCGACTTGCTCATGTCACAGTATCGCGAGAAGACGCGCGACCTGCTGAAGCGACAAATCGAGACACAACAGCTCGTCGTGACCCAATCGCGCAATCGCTATCACTTGGCGCAAGAGCGTCTGCTCGGGAAAGTCGTCGAAGAGAAAAAATACGTGACGCTCCATGAGAAGGCGAGCCAACAAGAAGTTGCCGCCACAAAAGCGACGGAGCAATCCTTCATTGATGAGCTCGCCGTCATTCACCACGGGAAAGGGAAGTAAGCGGATGGAAAAAGAGAACAGTAGACGTGGAGTCCAGTTGTTGGTCGCCCTTGTCCTCATCCCGGCGATCTTCCTACTCGTCGGAGGTATCGTCGTCATGAACTATGCGATGGATCGCCCACTCTTATCGGTACCGTTCATCGAAACGAAGCAAGAACCGGTGACGGAAAAGAGCGTGAACGTGACAGGGATTGATTCGGATGCTACGAACCGGTTGAAAGTGGCCAACGCTGAAATCGAGAAACTGCGTAATGAAAACGTCGAATTGACGAATGAAGTGAAGGCAAGACAAGAGGAAGTGTCACGTCTCATCAAAGAACGTGACCGTCTCATCGCCGAACTGAGTGCCGCTGCAGAAGTCGAGGCGACGACGTCCGACGTGTCACGCGTCTACGAAGAGATGTCGGCCAAACAGGCTGCGGCCATCATGAACGAGTTAGAGAGCCCACAGGTGGCCAAACTGTTAAAAGAACTATCACCAAAACAACAAGCCGACATACTTGGCCGAATGGATGCACAACGGGCCGCCGTTGTCACCCAGCTGTTGCAATAGGGAGGAGGTCGAATCAATGAATATCGCGTTACTCGGACAAGCCGTGCAAGGAACGGCACAAAAAAACGGGGAAGCGGGTGCTTTTCCGACAGGTCATTTTTTACAATTGCTCACTTCCATGCTCGGGTCGTTCACAGATACGCCGCAGCAACCGGTCAAGTCAGACGGTGAATCGGCTCAATCATTGCCGACCGAAGAACTCTCGTCAGAGCTCGAGCGATGGCTGCAACAGCCGGACAGTCTCGAGTGGTTAAAAGGCTTGCCACGAGACGCCTATCGCCAGTTCATGGACGCCTATACGAGCTTGTTGACGGAAGCGGCATCTTTAGAATCGATGGTGCCCGCGACCAACGTCGTGGCACACGTGTTAGACGGAACGAAGCAGACGGCGCATGCTTCGATTATTCCAGCAATGATTGAACGTGATTTGAAACGGGATGTGCCATCCATGTCGACGCGAGGCGGGTTCGAGACGAACGTCCGCATCGTGCAGCAAATCGTGACGCAATTTAACGGGACGTTTGGCCAGGCTCAAAACACTTTACCCGAAGGAAAACAACCCGAAACCACGTTGACGACGATTGTGAAAGAATCGCTCGAACTGTTGCCAAAAGGCGGGACGTGGACGAGACCTCAAATCGATGTCGACACCGTGATGTACGCTTCGAAGAGTTCGTTGCCTGAAAATTTGAAAGCGCGAATCGAGGCGGCACTGCAACGAGCCCCATTCCAAAGTGGAGCGGACGGATCGAAAGTGTTTACGGTCCGGCTCTATCCAGAACAACTCGGTGAGCTTGTCGTGAAGTTGGAACGTCAAAACGGAGAGCTCGTCGTCAAGTTGTTCGCGAGCAACCAAGATGCGAAGCAACTGCTTCAATCACAACTTCAACAATTGCATCAGACGCTGCAACCGCTCACGCCGAACGTCCGCATCGAGGTGAACTTGACACAACAGGCGCTTGATGCCAAAACGCCGACTTCAAGCGGCGAACAACCTGACGCTAAAGGGGAAGGGCAGCAACAGCCGAAAGGAGAATCTGACGATGACGACCATCCAACCGAAGACGAGTGACTATTCGTTGCCCGATCAATCCGCACCGAAAGCGACGAACCAGTACGACAAGAACATGTTCTTGAAACTGCTTCTCGCGCAACTCGCGAACCAAGACCCGATGTCGCCGATGGAAGACCGTGAGTTCATCGCCCAGATGGCGCAGTTCTCTTCGCTCGAACAGATGCAGACGATCTCGAAACAACTCGACTCGGTCCTCGTCGATCGGCATATGTCCTCGATTTCCGAGTTCAGCAATATGATCGGAAAGACCATCGACTACAAAACCGAGACAGCGACCGAGACGATTCGAGGGTCAGCCCGTGTCGTCTCGATCTCAAGAACGGATGAGGCCGGCTACATGGCCGACCTAGAAGACGGCACGTCCGTCAGCGTGTACGACATTACGTCTATCAAACAAGCATAGGAGGAATTATCATGTTAAGAGCAATGTACTCAGGAATCAGTGGACTGAAGAACTTCCAATCCAAGCTTGATGTCATCGGGAACAACATCGCCAACGTCAACACGTTCGGCTATAAAAAGGGCCGCGTCACGTTCAAAGACCTCGTCAGCCAGCAAGTCGGTAGTGCAACGGGCGCGAACGCCGTCAGCGGGGGGACAAACCCGAAAGAAGTCGGTCTCGGTGGCACGATGGCGACGGTCGATAACGTCTACAACCAAGGCGCGATGCAAAATACGGGTCGTGCCCTCGACGTCGGGATTTCTGGAGAAGGGTTCTTCGCCTTGAACGTGAACGGTCAAACGCAATATACGCGTGCTGGTAACTTCTATACGGATAATGCCGGCGATATCGTCAACGGCGATGGTTCATATTTGCTCAGCACGACGGGTCAAAAGATTACGATTCCGGCAGGGGCGAAATCATTATCGATTGGGAAAGACGGTCAAGTGAGTTACGTTAACGACGCCGGTGTCTCGACGCAGGTCGGTCAAATTCAAATCGTCACGTTCGCCAACAATGCGGGACTTTCAAAAGTCGGTGCGAACAACTTCATCCAGTCACAAAACTCAGGCGTCCCAAACCCAGGAATCCCAGGACAGCAAGGCCGCGGTGAACTCGTCTCCGGTGCGCTTGAAATGTCGAACGTCGACTTGTCAGAAGAATTCACAGAAATGATCGTCGCACAGCGCGGTTTCCAAGCGAACACCCGCATCATCACGACATCGGACGAGATTTTACAAGAACTCGTCAACTTGAAACGCTAATGATTCACGTCACAGCGCTACGGGGTGAAGCGTTCGTGTTGAACGCCTTGTTCATCGAGACGGTCAAGGCGGAGCCGGACACGATCATCCATTTATTTAACGGCAAGACGTATATCGTCAAAGAGTCAAAGCAAGAAGTCGTCGATCGCGCATCAGCATTTTATCGCACGGTCGGATTGATTGGAACGACAGTGACAAGAGGTGAAGAAGATGAGTGAAGAGAAACCAAAAGGCGGCGCCATGAAGATGGTGCTGATTATGCTCGTCGTGTTGCTCGTCATGGGTGGGGCCGGGTTTATGACTTATAAATATTTGTTCGGTGACAACGTGACGGCGAAGACGAAGCCGGTGACGGCCGAAGAACTCGCCGAACGCAGCTTCACGACCGATGACATGACGACGAACATCCAAGACGAGCGGTTCATCAACGTCCAGTTCACCATCGTCACGGACGCGGTCGAAACGAGAGAAAACTTAGAACTCCGGAAGTTCCAAGTCCATAACGTCATCCTCGGGGATTTGGCGGGGATGACGAAAGCGCAACTCACGACGAAAGAAGACATGCAAAAGTTTGAACAGTCGTTGCGCGAACAATTGAACAGCCTCCTCGAGGAAGGCGAAGTTCAACGCGTCTATATGACGAAGAAAATCATACAGTGAGGTGGCATCATGGGAGAAGTATTATCTCAACAAGAAATTGATGCCTTGTTATCCGCGTTAAGTAGCGGCGATGTCGAAGCAGACTCGTTTTTGGCACAAGAAGAAGAGCGGAAAGTCCGGCAGTATGACTTTAAACGGGCCGTCCGCTTCTCGAAAGACCAAATTCGAAGCCTGACGAGAATCCACGAGCACTTTGCGCGCATGCTGACGACGTTTTTCTCGGCGCAGCTACGGACGTACGTTCAGTTCACCGTGAACTCGGTCGAACAGTTGCCGTACGACGAATTCATCCATTCCATCCCGAGCATGACGATGATCAATTTGATTGAAGCACCGCCGCTTAACGGACGCTTCATCATCGAGGTCAACCCGAACATCTCCTATGCGATGCTCGACCGTCTGCTCGGAGGACCAGGTGTCGAGATTGAGAAAGTCGACAGTTTCACGGAAATCGAGATGCGCATCTTGACGCAACTGTACAAGCGAGCGTTCGCTTCCTACGGGGACGCCTGGGAGTCGATTGCCGAGGTGAAGTCACAGATGGCCGCGGTCGAAGTGAACCCGCAGTTTCTCCAACTCGTCTCGCCGAACGAGACGGTCGTCTTAATTTCGATTGGCGTGACGATTGGGGAAGTGAGCGGCACGATCAACGTCTGCTTGCCGTTCGTGACGATCGAACCGATTCTGTCCAAACTGTCGAGTCATTATTGGATGCAAGAGGCGAACCGGCGTAACGCGACAGGTAACAGTAAAGAGCCACTCAAGGCCCAGCTGATGAACTCGTCCGTCGAGGTCGTTTCGCTACTCGGTGAGACGACGATCACGTTCGGTGACTTGTTGCATTTAGAGATTGGCGACTGTTTGACGCTCGACCAATTAGTGAAAGAGCCGCTATCGGTCATGGTAGGGGAAAATAAAGTGTTCAAAGGGCAAGCCGGTGTGAGCGGGAAGCGGATGGCGGTTCAAGTGTTACACCGGGTGAAGGAGGAAGAGCAATGAGTGAGATGTTGTCACAAGATGAAATCGACGCGTTACTGCGAGGGACGAGCGAGAATACCTCGTCAACTGAAACAAAACAAGAAGTGCATCTAGACTCGATGGAAAGCGACGCGCTCGGTGAAATCGGTAATATCTCGTTTGGGAACTCGGCGACGGCGTTGTCGACTTTACTCCAACAAAAAGTCGAGATTACGACACCGATCGTCAGCGAAGTGACAGTCGACGCGTTGCGCGAGCGTTATCCGACGCCGCATGTCGCACTTCGTGTCGGCTACACCGAAGGGTTAGAAGGTGAGAACGTCCTCGTCTTGACGCGAGAGGATGCCGCGATCATCTCGGATTTGATGCTCGGTGGCACCGGCGTCGGTGTCGATCCGGATGGACTTGACGAGATTCGATTATCGGCCGTCCAAGAGGCGATGAATCAGATGATGGGAGCTGCGGCAACGTCACTCTCGACCGTCTTCTCGAAGAAAATCGACATCTCACCGCCGCTCGTCGAAGTGTTCGATGCGACGAAGACGCAGACGATTATCGATCGACTCGAACTGTGGGAGACCATGGTGTTAATCGAGTTCAACTTGAAAGTCGGGACGTTAATCGATTCGAAAATCGTTCAAATCGCGCCAATCAAGTTCGGGAAGCAGCTCGTCAACGAACTGATGGCTGCGACGGCGCCGTCGCCAGCACCAGCACCGAAACCGGAACCGGTCAAGCAAGCGCCGCCACAGCCCCAAGCACAGGCTGTAGCGCCACGTCCGGAACCAAAGTCAGCACCAGAAGTCGCTGTCAGTCAAGCCGAGTTCATGCCACTTCATGCACCGACCTCAAACGAGGCGGCACCGGCCAACCTTGGTCTCTTGTATGATGTGCCGCTCAACGTGACGGTCGAGCTTGGCCGGACGAAACGCTCGGTCCGGGAAGTGCTCGAACTGTCGCAAGGCTCGATTATCGAGCTCGATAAGTTGGCAGGCGAACCGGTCGATATTTATGTGAACCAACAGCGCATCGCCCGTGGCGAGGTCGTCGTCATCGAAGAGAACTTCGGGGTGCGCGTGACAGAAATCATTCAACCGCATGAGCGGATTGGAATCGTTTAAGGAGGAAGACAAATGAGTGCAAAGATTTTAGTAGTAGACGATGCGGCGTTCATGCGCATGATGATTAAAGATATTTTAACGAAGAACGGGTTTGAAGTGGTCGGGGAGGCCGAGAACGGGGTGGATGCGGTCGCGAAGTATCGTGAACTCACACCGGATCTCGTCACGCTCGACATCACGATGCCGGAAATGGACGGACTCGCAGCATTGAAAGAGATTCGTGGATTCGACTCGAACGCGAAAGTTATCATGTGTTCGGCGATGGGGCAACAAGCGATGGTCATTGACGCGATTCAAGCTGGGGCGAAAGACTTCATCGTGAAGCCGTTCAACGCAGAACGTGTCATTGAAGCGGTCTCTAAAACGGTCGCACAATGAACAAATGGTGGTTGATTTTCCTTCTCGTGGTCGGTCTGTATGGACCGGCCACGGTTGAGGCCGCCACCGTCGAGAAGCAGTTCGAGCAACAGCAAGAACAGACAGAGGCCCCGAAAACGGAGTCGACTACCGTTTCAACGATTGGCACACTGATTCAGGTTATTCTCAGCCTCGTTGTCGTCATCGGTGGTTTTCTCGTCTTGATGCGCTGGTTGAGCGCTCGGACGCAAGGGGTGAAGACGGCCCAACATATGAAACATTTAGGCGGTGTTCCGCTCGGGAAAGATCGATCGGTCCAACTCGTCAAACTCGGCGATCAAGTGTATGTGCTCGGTGTCGGGGAATCGATTCAATTGATCGATCGTGTCGAGGCAGATACGCTCGATGAGGAAGTGACAGAACATTTGCCGGTAACCGGTTCGAACGGCTCCGCATTTTTAGATACGTTCAAACAACAGTTGGCCCAGATTGAAGAAGTGAGGAAGAAACGATGACGACGATTGAGCAATTAATCAATTTAGAGACGCCAGACAGTACGTCGACGTCCATTAAACTGTTAGTCGTCTTGACGCTCCTGACGCTCGCCCCGTCATTCCTTATACTCATGACGTGCTTTACGCGTGTCGTCGTCGTCTTGTCGTTCATCCGACCGGCACTCGGGACGCAACAGACACCACCGAACCAACTCATTATCGGATTGGCACTGTTCATTACGTTATTCGTCATGTCGCCGGTTTTATCCGACTTGAATGAGAAAGCGCTCACACCGTACATGGAAGATCAAATCAGTCAAGACGAGGCGTTCGAAGAGGCGAGCAATACGATGAAGCGGTTCATGGCAAAATATACACGCCAAGAAGATTTGCAGCTCTTCATCAAATACGGCAACTACGAGCAACCAGAGTCGATTGAGGATGTTCCGCTCCTCGCGATGGTGCCTGCTTACGCCATCAGTGAACTGAAGACGGCGTTTCAAATCGGATTCATGATTTTCTTGCCGTTTTTGATTATCGATATGGTCGTGGCGAGCGTTTTGATGTCGATGGGGATGATGATGTTACCGCCGGTCATGATCGCCTTACCGTTCAAACTGTTGTTGTTCGTATTAGTGGATGGGTGGCATTTGATCGTGGAGTCATTGCTTAGAAGTATGTAGGAGGAACGATTATGACGCAGGAAATGGTCATTTATTTGGCGACAGAGAGTGTGTGGACATTGTTAAAAATTGCGATGCCGCTTTTACTCATCTCGCTCGTCGTCGGTCTCGTCATCTCGATTTTACAGGCGACGACTCAAATTCAAGAGCAGACGCTCTCATTCGTCCCAAAGATCGTTTCGGTCTTTATCGGACTCGTCATCTTCGGTCCATGGATGTTGCAACAAATCGAAGGGTTTACCCGTATGATCTTTGAACTGATGGTCGAGGTCGCTTCGAAATGAACGCCGTCGATTTCATCAGCCTTTACGGTTTGACGTTCGCCCGGCTATCCGGTTTCTTCGTCAGTGTACCGCTCTTCTCGTCCCGGCAACTTCCGGTCATGCATCGCGTCGCGTTCAGTGCGCTGCTCGCGTATTATGCGATGTTCACCGTGACAGAACCGATTGTGATGAGCGAGGCGTTCATCGTACAAGTGTTGTATGAAGTATTGATTGGGCTCTTGCTCGGCATTTTAATCAACATCTTGTTCTTTGCCCCGCAAATCGCTGGGGGTGTCATCGACTTACAACTCGGTTTGGCGATGGCGTCGGCGTACGACCCGATGTTTGGTGGTCAGTCGCTGCTTATCGGTCGATTTTATTATATTTTCACGTTGTTCATCATGTTATCGACGAATATGCATTTACTGCTTATCGATGGGATTTATTATAGCTTTCAAATTTATCCGCCCGGTCAGCCGATGATCAACTTCACCGAGGCGTCGCTCATGATGGCCGTCAAGGTCGTGACGATGACGATGCTCGTCGCGTTGCAACTTGCCTTGCCGATGATGGCATCGCTACTCCTTGTCGACTTGGCACTCGGATTCCTTGCGAAATCGGCGCCGCAATTCAATATTTTTGCAATCGGATTTTCATTCAAGCTGATTGCGGGATTTTCGGTCATGGTCGTCATGATGGGGTTGACCTTGAACGGCATCAGCCAATTCATCCCGATTTTACAAGAAGTGTTACGTGATTTTATGACTGTGCTAGGAGACGCCTCATGAAGCCTCTATATACCTTATCGGTCGATCTTCAATTTTTTGCAGGAGAAAAAACCGAAAAAGCAACACCGCGTAAACGAGAGGACTCGCGCAAGAAAGGACAAGTCGCCATATCCGCCGACTTGACCGGGGCGTTCGCCTTGTTCGCCATGTTCCTCATGTTGTCGTTTCTTGGCCCGTATATCGGGAAGCAGTTGTTCACGTTGACGAAAGATTTGCTCGGGCCGACGTATTTATTGACCGACTTGTCAGACGGAATGGCCGGTATGCTCGTCGATTTATTGTTACGGGTCGGAATCATTTTAGCCCCGTTCTTCATCGTCGCCGTCGTCTTTGGCGTCTTGGTCAACTATTTCCAAATCGGTCCGCTCTTCTCGACAGAAGCGATTCAACCGAAGCTTGAACGAATCGATCCCATCAAAGGGGTCAAACGGATTGTCAGCATGAAAGCCGTCGTCGAATTTTTAAAGTCCTTATTCAAATTATTGATTATCCTGACGACCGCTGTCGCCGTCCTTTGGCAAAACCAAGAGAAATTGTCGCGTATGGCCGTCGAGCACGTCCGTGAATCGGTCGTCGCCTTGACGAGTATCACGATTGAACTCGGACTGTGGGTGAGTGTGGCCTTGCTCGCGCTCGCATTGCTCGACTTTTTCTATCAACGGTTCGATTTTGAGAAATCGATTCGCATGTCGAAGCAAGATATTAAAGACGAGTATAAGAACAGTGAAGGTGACCCGCTCATCAAATCGAAAATCAAGCAACAACAGCGGGAAATGGCGATGCGCCGCATGATGCAAGAGATTCCGAACGCGGACGTCGTCATCACGAACCCGACTCACTTCGCCGTCGTCATTCGCTATGACGACTCGAAAGATTTTGCCCCGCTCGTCGTCGCCAAAGGGGTCGACCGTGTCGCGTTCCACATCCGTGACGTGGCAAAAGAACACGAAATTCCCATCGTCGAGAACAAACCGCTCGCGCGAGCCCTCTATGCCCAGATGGACATCGGAGAGGCTGTCGACGAATCGTTCTATCAAGCGATCGCCGAAGTGCTCGCGTTCGTGTATCAACTGAAACAACCGTCTTGAGGAGGAGTATGCGTTGGCTGTAAGAGCTAAAGATTTTGCGGTATTGATTGGCGTTCTCATGATCGTCGTCATGCTCGTCATCCCGTTACCGGGGTTCATGTTAGATTTCTTGATTATTGTAAATATATTGATCGCCATACTCATCCTGCTCGTGGCCATGAACGCCCGGGAAGCCCTCGACTTCTCGGTCTTCCCTTCGCTCTTGCTAATCGTGACGCTGTTTCGACTCGGCTTGAACGTGTCGACGACCCGTTCGATTTTGTCGACCGGATACGGAGGCGAAGTCATCGAGACGTTTGGCCACTTCGTCGTCGGCGGGAACATTCTCGTCGGATTCGTCGTCTTTCTCATCCTCGTCATCATCCAGTTCATCGTCATCACGAAAGGGGCCGAACGCGTATCCGAAGTGTCGGCACGATTCACGCTCGATGCGATGCCAGGGAAACAGATGGCCATCGATGCCGATTTGAACTCGGGATTGATTGATGACAAAGACGCGCAAATTCGCCGGAAAAAGATTCAAAGTGAAGCCGACTTCTACGGCTCGATGGATGGGGCCTCGAAGTTCGTCAAAGGAGACGCCATCGCCGGGATTATCATCGTCGCCATCAACTTGATTTTCGGAATCATCATCGGTACCGTCCAAATGGGCCTTCCGGTCGGTGAGGCTTTCGAAACGTTCTCGCTCATGACAATCGGGGACGGGCTCGTCGGTCAAATCCCGGCGCTCCTCATCTCGACAGCGACCGGGATTATCGTCACACGTGCCGTCTCGGACGGGAACCTCGGCGAGGACGTCGTCGACCAGCTCGGTCAAAACCCGACGCTGCTCTATATTGCCGGCTCAATCGTCATCATGCTCGGCTTTATCTCGCCAAGTCTGCTCCCGGTGACGCTCATCATTGCCGGCGCAACGTTCTACGGCGCTTATGCGATGCGTCGTAATTTGAAACGCGTCATCGACACACCGCTACCGGAAGAAGAACCGTCGGCACCGACCGAGACGGTCGTCTCGCTGCTACAGATTGATGCCATCGAATTCGAATTCGGTTACGGACTCATTCCGCTCGCCGATGAATCGCAAGGCGGTGATTTGCTCGACCGGGTCGTCATGATTCGTCGTCAGCTCGCGCTCGAACTCGGGTTCATCTTGCCGACGGTCCGGATTCGCGATCATCTGCAACTGTCACCGAACGCATATCGCATCAAAGTGAAAGGCAACGTCGTCGCTGAAGGTGAACTCTTGCTCGATCATTACTTGGCGATGAGTCCTGGGATTGAAGATCCGGAAGTATATGGGATTGAAACGACGGAGCCGGCGTTCGGTCTCCCGGCGCTATGGATTGATGAAGAGACGCGCACCCGTGCCGAAATGAGCGGGTATACCGTCGTCGATCCGCCATCCGTCGTGGCGACACATTTGACCGAGACGCTCAAGAAACATGCCGCCGACCTGCTCGGCCGCGAAGAGACGAAACAACTCGTCGAACATTTGAAAGAGACACACCCGGTGCTCGTCGAAGACGTGACACCGTCCGTCTTGTCGATTGGCGACATTCAAAAGGTGCTCCGTCATCTGTTGAAAGAACATGTCTCGATTCGCAACTTACCGCTCTTATTCGAGACGATGGCCGATTACGGCAAAGTGACGAAAGACGCAGACATCCTCGGCGAATATTGCCGACAAGGTCTGTCCCGCCAATTGACGGACCAAGTCAGTCCGCCCGACGGACCGCTCTATGTGGTCACGCTCGGCGGTCAGACCGAACAGTTGATACAAGACGCCGTTCAAAAAACGGAGTTCGGCAACTATTTGGCGCTCGATCCGGATCAGGCGCGTGACATCATCGAACGTACGGCCGAACAGTTATCGATGTTTGAACGCTATGGCGCGTCGGCTGTCATTCTCTGCTCGCCGACGATTCGCTTGTTCGTTCGACAGCTGCTCGAACGCTATTATCCAGACGTCCCGGTACTCGCCTATAACGAGTTACTCAGTTCTGTCGAAGTGAAAAGTATTGGGGTGATTTAAGATGCAAATCAAAAAGTATACGGGTAAGACGATGGCTGAAGCAATGGCAAAAGTGAAGCAAGAGCTTGGTGACGATGCCGTCATCTTGAACTCTAGACAAGTGAAGACCGGATGGTTCGGACTGTTCGCCTCGAAACAAGTGGAAGTCATCGCCGCGCTCGAGAAAGAGCCGGTACGCCTGAAACCGAGACAGCGCGTCGAGGAGCAGACGCCGGCACCATCCGTCCCGCAAACAGCGCAACTGCCGGTCATCCACCCTACGGTGACGCCACGGCGACTGCCGGCCGGACTAGAGCGGATCGAGTCGTTGCTTTCGACCGATTCGTTCGTCGGATTGGGCTGGGAAGAACGGATCAACGAACTGTTCTATACGACGAGGTCGGTCGAGGCGGTCGAACGTTTCGTCCGTGACGAGATTCAACGTGTATTTAAAGCCGCACCGGAAACGTCGCGCTACGTCATGCTCGTCGGACCGACGGGTGTCGGGAAGACGACGACGCTTGCGAAACTCGCGGCCCATTATAAGCTCGAGGAAGGGAAGACGGTCGGATTGATCACGACGGACACGTATCGGATTGCCGCAATCGAGCAACTGAAGACGTACGCCGAGATTTTAAACATTCCGGTCGAAGTCGCGTATGACTTTGATGACTTTAAGCGGGCGAAGCAACTATTCGCTCGAAAAGACATCGTCTTAATCGATACGGCCGGCCGCAACTTCCGTGACGAGGCGTATATCGAGCAGTTCCATCACCATCATGATTTTTCAGAGACGAACTTGTCCCTCGTCCTCAGTTTGACCTCGAAGTTAAAAGACATGGAGACGATTTATGGGCAATTCGCGCCGTTGCCGCTTCGGTCGCTCATCTTCACAAAAGCCGATGAAACGAGCGATATCCATGCGATGTTCAAACTCGTGCGGGATAGCGGTCTTCCGGTCGCCTGGTTGACCGATGGGCAAGAAGTACCGGACGACCTCGTCGAAGGGAATGCTGGACGATTGACCGAGAAGCTTTTGGAGAAAGAAGGGTGGCCACGATGGACCAAGCAAGGCGTCTGAGGGCGCGAACGGACCGTCACCCGACGACGATCGCGTTCGCGAGCGGAAAAGGTGGGGTCGGTAAGACGAACGTCTGTGTCAATACCGCCATCGGGCTCGTCGAACTCGGGCAACGCGTGCTGATCGTCGATCTCGACCTCGGGATGGCGAACGTACACATCTTACTTGATGCCGCCCGTTCGCAAACGATGGTCGATTGTGTGAAGACGCGGATTCCACTGCTCTCCGCTGTTCAGAAACATGTCCACGGTGTCGATATATTACATGGGGGAAGCGGACTCGATGCGTTAGTCCAATTCTCAGAAAGCGACATGCAATTTTTAATGCGAGAACTCGAAGTGTTGACCGATTATGACTACGTGTTATTCGACATGGGGGCCGGGGCGACGGACACGTCACTCCAATTCATCGCCGGGTGTGATGAGATGTTTTTAATTTTGACACCGGAACCGACTTCGCTCATGGACGGATATGCGTACACCAAACTCGTCCACCAACAGTATCCTGATTTGCCGCTCGGCGTCATCGTCAACCGCGCCCAGTCAGGAGAAGAGGCGCTTCAATGTTTTGAACGGATGGAAGTCGCATGTCGACAGTTTTTAAAGAAAACGATTCGATTCCTTGGCTATTTACCGGATGACCCGTCCGTCAGGAAAGCGGTCATCGCGCAAGTCCCGTTTTACACGTTCGATCGCAAGAGTGACATCAGTTGGAGGCTCGAGCGGATTTTGACGACGCTCACCGGGACGCCGCCACGCCAGCGTCACTTCATGGATCGTCTGATGGGGAATTTGCGCCGCCAATGGAACCGAGTTTAACGACAGGGAGGCAATATAGATGGACGTGAACGAATACTTAGGATTGTTTTTAGATGAAGCACAAGAACATATCCAGTCTGTGAACACACAGTTGTTGAAGCTCGAACAGTCAGGCAGCATGGACGCGGTCCAAGAAATATTCCGTTCGGCGCACACGCTGAAAGGAATGGCGGCGACGATGGGGTACGAGAGCGTCGCGAACTTGACCCATGAGATGGAAAGTGCGCTCGACCTCGTTCGAGGCGGAAAGAAAGCAAGCAACCAACTTCTGCTCGATACGATGTTCACGGCGATGGAGCAAATCGAAGAGATGATTGCCCACATTGAAGGTGGCGGCAACGGGACGAACGTTGATGTGAGCGCGACAGTGAAGGCGTTCCAAATCTTCATTGGTCACGGTGAGCCAGAAGCGGTCGAAGTAGTCGATTCGCCGTTCACGGTCGATTTGTATACCGACTCCGTCATCGAACAGGCGAAGCAGACCGGGTTTGAAGCGTTCCGGCTTCACGTCAAGCTGTCCGATGCGGTCGTCTTGAAGGCGGCACGTGCCTATATGGTGTTCGATCGGCTCCAAGAGCTCGGTGAAGTCGTCCGGACGGTGCCGGACACAGAAGCGATTGAACAAGAACAGTTCGACTTGTCATTTGACGTCTTATTCTTGTCACAAGAATCGGCCGAAGTGATCGAGCATGCCGTATCGCAAGTGTCCGAAGTCGACCGGGTCGAAGTCCACGTGTTTACGACCGAATCGATCGGTGAGCCGGAAGTCGCAGCGAGCGTCGAGGCATCGATCGCACCCGTTGTGAACGCCGTACCGACGCTACAAGAGACGGATGAAGTGAAAGAACAACCGGTCGCGCAAGCGAAGACGATCCGTGTCAACTTAGAGCGAATCGATCGCCTCATGAACTTGTTTGAAGAATTCATCATCGACCGTGGACGTCTCGAACGTCTCGCCGACGAAGTCGGACAGCCTGAATTGAACGAGACGGTCGAAAAGATCAAACGCGGAACGAATGAGTTGCAATCACTCGTCTTGACGTTACGGATGATGCCGATTGAGCAAGTGTTCAACCGGTTCCCACGGATGGTGCGTTCTGTCGCGAAAGATATTCAAAAGAAAGTCCAGCTCGATATTTCAGGAGCGGAGACGGAACTCGATCGGACGGTCATCGATGAAATCGGCGACCCACTCGTCCACTTGATTCGCAACGCGATCGACCACGGGATCGAACGTCCCGACGTCCGGGTCCAGTCCGGCAAACCGGAACAAGGACGCCTTTCGCTACGGGCGTATCACGGCGGCAACCGTGTCTTCATCGAGATTGAAGATGACGGGGCTGGCATCAACGTCGATAAAGTCCGGGCCAAAGCGCTCGAGCGTGGCGTGTTGACGGTAGAAGAGGCTGCGAGCATGACGGACAACGAACTGGCGATGCTCATCTTCGCACCTGGTTTCTCGACGGCAGACGTCGTCACCGACTTGTCTGGCCGCGGCGTCGGCTTAGACGTCGTCAAAAACAAAATCGAGTCGCTCGGCGGCGTCGTCTCCCTCGAGACGGCAGTCGGGCAAGGGACAAAATTCCAAGTCAGCCTCCCGCTCACGTTGTCGATTATCTCGGCGATGCTCGTCATGGCGGGCGAGGAGACGTATGCGATCCCGTTATCCTCGATTCTCGAGACGACGTTGCTCGATGAAGCGGATATTTTGACGGCGCATCGTGAGCGCGTCTTCGATTTCAGAGGACAACTCGTCCCGCTCGTCTATTTGAAAGAAATGTTCGGCATCGAGGCGGAGACGAAGTCGCAATTCCCGGTCGTCGTCGTACGAAAAGGGAACAAGCTCGTCGGTGTCGTCGTGAACGATTTGATTGGCCAGCAAGAGATTGTCATGAAACCGCTCGGCTCTTACTTAGAGGGGATTCCAGCCATCTCGGGCGCCACAATTCTTGGAGACGGGCGTGTCGCCTTGATTGTCGACAGCAACGATCTCTTCTAAGGAGGAAGCAAGATGGAACAAAAATGGGTAGTCTTTTCACTCGCCGACAACACGTACGGAATTGACGTTCAGTCGGTCCGTTCAATCGAGCGTATGCAACCGGTCACGCGCGTCCCGAACGCACCGGCTCACGTCAAAGGGGTCATCAACTTGCGCGGGGTCGTAACACCGGTCATCGACCTTCGCCTCCGCCTCGGCTATGAGGAACTTGAGGCGACGGACGAGACGCGTATCTTGATTGCCTCGTTGAATCAAGGCGATGCCGGGTTCATCGTCGACCGGGCGAATGAAGTCGTCGAGAGCGACGACGTGCGTATCGAACCGATCCCTGAGTCGAGTCAAGACATGCTCGCGGCGCATTTGACGGCGATTGCCAAAGGGGAAGACAAGCTTTTCTCGCTCCTAGATGCCAACGCCTTGTTCGAGGATCAACATGCTGAGTGAATTTGAACAAGATTTATTGAAAGAACTCGGGAATATCGGGTCGGGTCACGCCGCGACGGCGTTGTCGACGCTGTTGGCCAAACCCGTCAACATCACGGTCTCGTCGGCCGAGATGGAACCGATCTCGTATTTACCGGAACGGGTCGGCGGTCCCGAGCGGCACGTCGCCTCGGTCTTGCTCGAACTCGGTGGTGAGATTCGCGGCATGATTCTGATCCTGTTTCCAGTGGATGACGCCGAGGCGATGGTCACCTCGTTAATCGGAAGGCCGTTCACGTTCGCCGAAGCGACGGACCTTGGCCAATCGGCATGGGAAGAGATTGGAAATATTATGAGCGGGGCGTACGCCCGTGCCTTGAGCGACTGGTTGACGACACCGATTCTGATTCAAGTCCCGGCGACAGCAATCGACATGGCCGGCTCCATCGTCGAGTTCGTCGTCTCGTCGGTTCAGCCGGAAGAGGACGCGGCGCTCTATATCGACACGTCGTTCTTGATTGACGAGAAAGTGAGCGCTGGCCACGTGTT
Source organism: Exiguobacterium sp. AB2 (assembly GCF_000696055.1). Taxonomy (NCBI): domain Bacteria; kingdom Bacillati; phylum Bacillota; class Bacilli; order Caryophanales; genus Exiguobacterium; species Exiguobacterium sp. AB2. The sequence goes on along the minus strand of NZ_JNAA01000102.1, from coordinate 32,693 downwards.
GTTCCTACCGACACACGGCTCGCTCAAACAAATCGAGCGGCGGTTACTCGGCCATGGCTGAGGTGCTCAAAATCGGCATCGCCGAATGGAAACAGACGACGGCACCGAATCGACTCCGCACGGCCGGTCTCGGTTCTTGTGTCGGTGTGATTCTGTACGATGCGCAAACGAGAGTGGCGGCGATGGCACACGTCATGCTGCCGGACTCAAATATCGCCCGAAAACACCAGACGCTCGAGGTAGGAAAATATGCCGATACGGCAATCGATGCACTCGTTGACTCGTTGAAACGGGCCGGGGCCGGTCGATTACAGGCAAAAATGGCCGGTGGCGCCCAAATGTTTCAGTTCAAATACGAAAACGAGGCGATGCGGATCGGTGAGCGTAACGCCGAGGCGATCCGCAAAGCGCTGAAGGCTCATCGCATTCCGCTTATCGCGGAAGATTGCGGCGGCCATAACGGGCGCACAATCGAATTTGATGTGGCCACATCCGTATTGTCGATTCGGACGGTCAGTGTAGGCACGAAAGAACTTTAAGGGGGGATCGACATGACGACTCAGCTTACTCAGTTGTGGGATCGTTGGAACAGTGACCGTGATATGGAGACGGCGAATGAACTGTTATCTCATTATGAATTTTTAATCCATTATCACGTACAACGAATGATCGTGACGCTCCCGAAAAGCGTCGAACGCGACGAATTGAAAAGTTTGGGTTACATGGGATTGTACGATGCCCTCATGAAATATGATCCAGATCACAACAACAAGTTTGACACGTATGCGGCGTTTCGGATTCGCGGGGCGATTATCGATGGACTTCGTAAAATCGATTGGCTCCCGCGGTCCGTGCGTGAACGGGTCAAAAAGATTGACCAAGTGGCAGAGCAGCTCGAGCAGAAACTGCATCGGGCACCGACGAAAGAAGAGCTCGCGACCGCTTGTGGCATCCCGATTTCAGAGATTGAAAAAGCGATGGCGGAAGGGTATTTCGCGAACATGCTATCGATCGATGAGGCGGTGACGCTTCAAGAAGAAGGGAAAGTGATCTCCGTCACGTACTTTGACCCTGATTCAGAAAAGCCGGAAGATACGCTCTTACAACGTGAACTTCTCGACGTCTTGACGGACGAGATTGAGCGGTTGACAGAGAAGGAACGGCTCGTCGTCTCATTGTTCTATTTCGACGAGTTGACGTTGACAGAGATTGGGGAGGTGCTCGACTTGTCGACGTCACGCATCTCGCAAATCCACTCCAAAGCGTTGAAGACGCTCAAATCGGCGCTCGGACGTTCCTATTTAGAAGAGAAGACGTCATAAGGAGGATGAAGATGACGATTATTTTATTGCTTGCCGGCATCGGATTCACCTATGCGCTCTTACTCGCCTTCAAACAGTTGCAGACGCTAAAGAGCCGAGTCGAGCAGCTTGAAGCAGAAAAACGTGAGACCGAGCTGTTGTTGTTATCGTTCATGGAATCGATGAACGACGTCGTCAAACAAGACGTCCGTGACGTGGTGATTGAACCGGAAAAACACGAACCCGCAGCAACTCCCGTTCAACGAGAATCGGGGGAACGAGCGGACCATCAGCTCGTCGAAGAGACGCTCCTCCGTCACTCTGTGCGTGACGCGGCCCGCCTCCTCGGAAAAGGGGAAGGCGAGATGGCGTTATATGCAAAATTTCGGGGCAAGTGAGAGTTGCCGGATTACGTGACTTATGCTATAGTAATTCTCGGTGTTAAACACATCACACACGTCTCGGGATGGTATTCCTCGGTGCCGAAAGGTCGGAATACAACGATGAACGAGGCGGAGGACTTTTTTAAACCACAAGGAGGAAATTTATCATGGCAGTAATCTCAATGAAGCAATTGCTTGAAGCTGGTGTACACTTCGGTCACCAAACACGCCGTTGGAACCCAAAAATGGCGAAATACATCTTCACGGAGCGTAACGGAATCTACATCATCGACCTTCAAAAGACGGTCAAAAAAGTAGACGAAGCGTACAACTTCGTTCGTGAACTCGCGGCAGAAGGCGGAAACGTCCTCTTCGTCGGTACGAAAAAACAAGCTCAAGACACGATCAAAGAGGAAGCACTCCGTTCAGGTATGTACTTCATCAATGAGCGTTGGTTGGGTGGAACACTCACAAACTTCTCAACAATCAAAAAGCGTATCAACCGCTTGAAGCAGCTTGAGAAAATGGAAGCAGACGGCACGTTCGAAGTACTTCCTAAGAAAGAAGTCATCATCTTGAAAAAAGAAATGACGCGTCTTGAGAAGTTCCTCGGCGGAATCAAAGATATGCCGGGCGTTCCAGATGCTCTCTTCATCGTTGACCCACGCAAAGAGCGTATCGCGATTGCAGAAGCTCACAAATTGAACATCCCAATCGTTGCGATTGTTGATACAAACTGTGACCCAGACGAAATCGACTACGTTATCCCAGCGAACGACGATGCGATTCGTGCGGTTAAATTGCTTACTTCTAAGATGGCAGACGCAATCATCGAAGCGAAGCAAGGCGAAGAAGAAGTTGCTGAAGAAGCTGTAGCACCTGAAGCAGAAGCTACAGAAGCTGAGTAATCAGTTAGACAACAGGTGATAAAGGGAAAGCCTTTTATCACCTTTTTTTAGGACATGTATACGAAGGCACCGTGCCTTCTTCTTAAAATTTGTAATGTTACAAGGAGGAATTTCCGATGGCAGTTACAGCAGCAATGGTAAAAGAACTTCGTGAAAAAACAGGCGCAGGTATGCTCGATTGCAAAAAAGCACTCACTGAAACAAACGGTGACATGCAAGCAGCAATCGACTTCCTTCGTGAAAAAGGAATCGCGAAAGCGGCAGCGAAAGGCGACCGCATCGCAGCAGAAGGTTTGACAGCAGTAGCGGTTGACGGCAACAAAGCTACACTCGTCGAAGTAAACTCAGAAACGGACTTCGTTGCGAAGAACGAGAAGTTCCAAACACTCGTATCTGACGTGGCGACAGCTGTCCTCACTTCAGGCGCATCGACAGTTGAAGAAGCGCTCGCTTCTGAATTCGTCGCTGGCAAAACGCTTGAGACGCACATTCAAGAAGAAGCTTCGACAATCGGAGAGAAAATCTCACTCCGTCGCATCGCTGTTCTTGAAAAAGCTGACGATGCTGTATTCGGCACGTACCTCCACATGGGCGGCCGCATCGGTTCGGTCGTCATCATCGACGGTACGACTGACGAGACAGTTGCGAAAGACGTCGCGATGCACGTTGCTGCAGCACGTCCACTTTACGCGACACGCGACCAAGTATCAGCTGAAGAAGCAGACCGTGAGAAGAAAGTCTTGACTGAACAAGCCCTCAACGAAGGGAAGCCAGCGAACATCGTCGAGAAGATGATCGCAGGACGCATGAACAAGTACTTCGAGGAAATCTGCCTCGTTGACCAAACATTCGTCAAAGACGCTGACTTCAAAGTTGGGAAATATGTAGAGTCTAAAGGCGGCCGTGTCAACTCGTTCGTACGTTTCGAAGTCGGCGAAGGCATGGAAAAACGCGAAGAAAACTTTGCTGAAGAAGTTATGAACCAACTTAAAAAATAATCTGCGTCACACGTGATGCATTCAAAATTGGGAACACGTCTGTATAACCTTGAGTTAGTTCGTTAAGGGAGCGTGTTCCCTTTTTTCAAGCAAGAGGAGGCAAAGTATGGAACCGAAATATAAGAGAATTGTGTTAAAATTGAGTGGAGAAGCGCTCGCAGGTGATCAAGGGTATGGAATCGATCCATCGATTGTCAACTCGATTTCTGGACAAATCAAAGAACTCGTCGCTATGGGCGTCGAAGTGGCCGTCGTTGTCGGTGCCGGAAACATTTGGCGCGGCAAGACTGGGAGTGAACTCGGGATGGACCGGGCGAATGCCGATTATATGGGCATGCTCGCAACTGTCCTTAACTCACTCGCGCTTCAAGACAGCCTTGAAACGAACGGTGTCCAAACGCGCGTCCAAACATCAATTGAAATGCGTCAAGTCGCCGAACCGTATATCCGTCGCCGTGCGATGCGTCACCTTGAAAAGGGGCGGGTCGTCATTTTCGCAGCCGGTACCGGAAACCCGTATTTCTCAACCGATACGACTGCAGCGCTTCGCGCAGCTGAAATTGAGGCAGACGTCATCTTGATGGGGAAAAACAACGTGGACGGCGTGTATTCGGCCGACCCGAAACTTGACCCGGAAGCGGTGAAATACGAGGCGCTCACGTACTTGGACGTACTCAAAGACGGACTCCAAGTCATGGACTCGACTGCGACATCACTCTGTATGGATAACCACATTCCACTAATTGTATTCTCATTGCTTGAAGAAGGAAACATTAAACGTGTCGTACTCGGGGAACATATCGGGACGGTAGTAGGAGGAATCAATTCATGAGTGTAAACGAAGTCTTGAAAACTGCTGAAGAAAAAATGGAGAAAGCCCACGCCGCACTCAAACGCGACTTTGGAACGCTTCGCACAGGTCGTGCCAGCGCTTCGATTTTGGATCCGGTCCAAGTCGATTACTACGGTGTGCCGACGCCACTTAACCAAGTGGCCAACATCAACACGCCAGAAGCCCGCCTTCTCTTGATTCAACCGTGGGATAAATCGATGGTATCGGAAGTCGAGAAAGCGATTCAAAAAGCAGACCTCGGCCTTTCACCATCATCTGACGGGACGGTCATTCGTCTCGCCATCCCTGCCTTGACGGAAGAACGTCGTAAAGAGCTCGTTAAAATTACGAAGAAGTATGCGGAAGAAGCGAAAGTCGCTGTCCGTAACGTTCGTCGTGACGCGAACGAGAACTTGAAGAAGCTCGAGAAAGACGGCGAGATGACGGAAGACGATCTCCGTGGTTATGCGGACGACGTCCAAACGTTAACGGATTCGTACATCAAAAAGATTGATGAGTCTGCAGCGACGAAAGAAAAAGAAATCATGGAAGTGTAATCACGGAAGTGGTATACCAAAAAGCTGTGTGGGGACCCTTTTATTGAGAGGGTCCCTCTTTCATACAATCAGGAGGATAGAGTATGTTTAAATGGGTGAATCCTAAAACGAAGACCGAAGCGGAACTGAGCATTCCCGAACACGTCGCCATCATCATGGACGGCAATGGCCGTTGGGCGAAAAAACGTGGGCTCCCGCGCATCATGGGTCACCGGGAAGGGATGAAATCGGTGCGCGAGTCCGTCCGTACGGCGCAAGAGCTTGGCATCAAGTCGCTGACGCTCTATGCGTTCTCAACCGAGAACTGGACGCGCCCTGAAGAAGAAGTCAACTTCTTGATGAAGTTGCCGAAGCAGTTTCTCGAGACAGATTTAAACGAACTCGATGAACAAAACGTCCGTGTCCTTGTGGCCGGCGACGTGTCAAAATTGCCGCGCGGCACACGTGAAGCGGTCGAGGAGGCGCGGACGCGGACCGCGACGAATACAGGACTTGACCTCGTGTTCGCCCTCAATTACGGTGGGCGCGATGAGCTCGTTCAAGCGATGCGCCTCATCGCCATGGACGTGGCTGCCGGCCGGATTTTGCCGGAAGACATCGATGACGCGATGATTGGGGAACGACTCATGACGAACATACAGGACGTTGATCTAATCATTCGGACGAGCGGGGAGCAACGGCTCTCGAACTTCTTGCTTTGGCAAGGGGCGTATGCCGAGCTACATTTCACGGACGTCTTATGGCCAGAGTTTAAGCGCGACCATTTCGTAGAGGCGATTGCGGCATACAATGCCCGGACGCGTCGATTTGGTGGTGTCTAATATGAAGACTCGAATTATTACCGGACTTTGGGCCGGCGCGATTTTCGTCACGCTCATCGCCCTCGGCGGCAGCCCGTTCGTCATCTTGATGGGTGTGCTCGCTTTGATTGGGTTGAGTGAATTCACGTTGATGCGGCGTCACAAACTGACCGCTTTCCCGTTTCTCGTCACCGCACTGCTCGTCGCTTTCCCGTTCGTCATGATGTTGCTCGAACGGCAGATGGATATGAGCGAACTGCCGATGTCCGTCAACCAATGGATGATTCTCGGTTTGACGTTGCTTCTGTTTTGGACCGTCGTGACGAAAAATCGGTTCACGTATGAAGATGCCAGTTTTTATTTCGTCTCCGCCGTCTATGTCGTCATCGGGTTTACGAGCTTCGCGCTCGTGCGATTATCGGATGACGGACTGAGTAAAGTGTTGCTCGTCTTGTTCATCATCTGGGCGACCGATTCCGGTGCCTATTTCACCGGGAAAGCGATCGGGAAGACGAAACTTTGGCCGTCCATCAGTCCGAATAAGACGATCGAAGGGGCGGTCGGCGGAATTCTTTCCGGGATCGTCATCGGCATCGCGTTCATTCTCGTCGATCCGATTTTGCCGCTTTGGGAAGTGATCATTCTCGCCATCGTCGTCGCGGTCGTCGGCCAGCTCGGCGATTTGGTCCAGTCGGCGTATAAACGCCACTATGGGGTGAAAGACTCGGGGCACCTTTTACCGGGACACGGCGGGATTTTGGACCGGTTCGATAGCATGATTGCCGTCTTTACCGTCATTTGGATTTTTAATTTGTTATAAGGGAGTGTCAAGATGAAGCGAATCAGCTTACTCGGGGCGACTGGATCGATTGGCGTACAAACGTGTGACGTCATCGAACAGCACCCCGACTTGTTTGAATTAGAGGCGTACGCGTTTGGGACGAACGTTGAAGTGGCGGAGGAGTGGATTAACCGGCTTCGCCCGAAATACGTATCGGCCAAATCGATTGAAGTACTCGAACAGTTGAAGCCCCGCCTTACATACGAACCACTCTTTTTCATCGGACTAGAAGGGTTGATTGAATGTGCGACGGCAGAACGGGCGGACGTGGTCGTGACGGCGGTCGTCGGTGCCGTCGGTCTCGAGCCGACGCTCGCTGCGATTGAAGCCGGGAAAGACATCGCGCTCGCGAATAAGGAGACGCTCGTCACAGCCGGGCATCTCGTCATGGCCGCCGTCAAAGAGCACGGCGTCAACTTGCTTCCGGTCGACAGCGAACATTCAGCGATTTTTCAATGCTTGAACGGGGAGCGCCGAGAAGACGTCGCGAAAATCATCTTGACTGCCTCAGGAGGGAGTTTCCGTGACAAGTCGCGGGAACAGCTCGCCGAGGTGACCGTCGACGAGGCGCTCAATCATCCGAACTGGTCGATGGGGGCAAAAATCACGATCGATTCGGCGACGATGTTCAATAAAGGGCTTGAAGTCATCGAAGCGCACTGGTTGTTCGATATCGACTATAATGATATTGAAGTGGTGCTCCATCGTGAATCGATTATTCACTCGATGGTCGAATATAAAGACGCGGCCGTCATCGCCCAGCTCGGCACCCCGGATATGCGCGGTCCAATCCTCTATGCCCTCGCTGCACCGAAACGGCTTGAAATCGAAGGGGGCAAGCGGTTAAACTTGAGAGAAATCGGGACGCTCCATTTCGCAGAAGCCGATTTCGAACGTTATCCGGCTCTTCGCCTCGCCTATGAGGCGGGCCGGGCCGGCGGGTCGATGCCGACGGTACTCAATGCCGCCAACGAGGCGGCCGTGGAGAAGTTTTTGAACGGCGAGATCGCCTTTCTAGACATCGAACGGCTCGTCGAACAGGCGATGGACGCCCATACAATCATTGCGGAACCGACGCTCGCGGACATTTTAGAAGTTGACCGTGCGGTTCGATTACAGATTCAGCAAGGAAAGTGAAGGTGGGGAATAAACAATGACGACTTTTATCGCCATCGTTTTGATGTTTGGTGTTCTCATTTCAGTGCATGAATGGGGTCACCTCGTCATGGCGAAACGGGCAGGAATTCTCTGTCATGAATTTGCAATCGGCTTCGGGCCGAAAATTCTGTCATTCAGAAAAAACGAGACGCTCTACACGATTCGGCTGTTGCCGATTGGGGGCTACGTCAAGATGGCAGGGGAAGATTTTGAACCGATCGAAGTCAAAGCCGGGCAACATGTCGGTCTGCGTCTGACAGCAGCCGGCACGGTCGACCGTGTCTACTTTCAGCCGGACCAGGCGACGGATGTCCATGTCGTCGGTACGGTCGATAAATTTGATTCGATTCGGGAATTGAAAGTCCAATTGCTCGTCGATGAGGAAGTCCGTGTGTACGAACTTGAGCGCGAGACGCTTCTCGTCGACCAAGGGATGGAAATCCAAATTGCACCGTACGACCGGACGTTCGGGGCGCAGTCCGTGTGGAAACGCGTGCTCGCCATCGCGGCTGGTCCGGCGATGAACTTCGTCCTCGCCTTCATCCTGCTCGTCATCGTCGGCCTCGTCCAAGGCACGCCGACGGATGACGGCCAAATCGGTACCGTACAGCCAGAATCGGCCGCAGCACAAGCCGGGCTCATGGCGGGAGACGAAATCATCTCAATCGAAGGGAACGAGCTCGATAACTGGGCCGACTTACGTGAAGCGCTCGCCGATCGTGCTGATGTCCCGACTGAAGTGACGTACGTCCGAGCCGGGACCGAACAGACGGTCACGCTCACACCGCAACCGCTCGAACAAAACGGTGAGACGGTCGGAATTTTAGGGGTAACGAACGCGCTCGAACGCTCTCCGACGAAAGCGTTCACGACGGGTGCTGAGACGACGTGGACGATGTCGACGCTCATCTTTTCTGCCGTCGGAGACCTCGTGACCGGTCAAGTCGGTGTCGACCAACTTGCCGGACCGGTCGGGATCGTCCGGATGACGGATGAAGTCGCAGCGAGCGGGCTGATTATGCTCCTCAACTGGACGGCTCTACTTTCCGTCAACTTGGCCATCTTCAACTTGTTGCCGCTCCCGGCACTCGACGGAGGTCGACTCATCTTCCTCTTCTTCGAGGCGGTGCGCGGTCGGCCGATCGACCCGAAAAAAGAAGGCTTTGTGCATTTCATCGGCTTCGCACTGTTGATGCTGTTGATGCTCATCGTCACGTGGAACGATATTCAATCATTTTTCAAATAGAACGTGTTAGAGAAGGGAAACGTTGATACCTATGAAACAATCGAGATTGCTTATGCCTACCCTCCGGGAAGTGCCAGCTGACGCCGAGGCGGTCAGCCACCAACTGCTCGTCCGGGGCGGGTTCATTCGTCAAAACGCAGCCGGCATTTATTCGTATTTGCCGCTCGGTCACAAAGTATTACAAAATATCCAGACCATCATTCGTGAAGAGATGAACCGTGCGGGCGCACAAGAGTTGCTCATGCCGGCCATCCAGCCGGCCGAGCTTTGGGAAGAGACGGGGCGCTGGGGCATTTACGGTCCTGAACTCATGCGTCTGACGGACCGTCATGACCGTCGTTTCGCCCTCGGTGCGACACACGAGGAACTCATCACGTCAATCGTTCGCGACGAGTTGAACTCATACAAAAAGTTGCCGGTCAACTTGTATCAGATTCAAGCGAAATATCGCGACGAGCGTCGACCGCGTTTCGGGTTGCTCCGAGGTCGTGAGTTCTTGATGAAAGACGCGTACTCGTTCCATGCCGACCAAGCCGGTTTAGACGAAGAGTACGACAATATGTATAACGCCTATTCGCGCATCTTCGACCGGGTCGGGCTCGAGTATCGCCCAGTCGTGGCCGATTCAGGTGCGATTGGCGGGAAAGACACGCACGAGTTCCAAGCGCTCGCCGCAATCGGGGAAGACACGATCGTCTATACGGACAGCTCGAACTACGCAGCGAACATCGAGATGGCAGAGACGCTCGACCGGTATGAGATGCAAGCCGGAACGGTCGCAGAACTTGAAAAAGTCGACACGAAAGAGCACAAGACGATTGAAGACGTGTCACGTTTCCTTGACGTCGATGTGAAGACGACGATCAAGTCGGTCCTTTTCAACGTCGATGGCGAGACGGTCATGGCGATCGTCCGCGGCGACCACGAGGCGAACGATGTGAAAGTGAAGAACGCACTCGGTGGACTCGATATTCAAATGGAAGAAGAAGCGAAAATCATCGACTTGTTCGGTTGTGAACCAGGAACGCTCGGACCGATCGATTCGCCGGTCAAAGTCGTCGCCGATTACGCCGTCAAGTATTTGGTCGACGCGGTATGTGGCGCCAACGAGGCGAACACACACTTCTTGCACGTCAACGCGGAACGTGACTTGGCTGACTTGACGTTCCACGACCTCCGTTTCGTCGTGGAGGGCGATTTGGCACCTGACGAGTCAGGGCCGGTCCGCTTCGCTCGCGGGATTGAGGTCGGACAAGTGTTCAAGCTCGGTACACGTTACTCAGAAGCGATGGGTGCGACGTTCTTGAACGAAGAAGGACGGGCCGAGCCGCTCATCATGGGTTGTTACGGTATCGGGGTGTCGCGTACGCTCTCGGCGGTCGTCGAACAGCATCATGACGACCGTGGCATCGTCTGGCCGAAGAGCATCGCGCCGTTCGATGTGCACTTGATTGCAATCAACGCGAAAGACGAGGCGCAACTCGCGCTCGCCGACCGCTTGTACAAGGAATTGTCAGCGTCATATGACGTCTTATACGACGACCGTAAAGAACGGGCCGGCGTCAAGTTCGCCGATGCGGACTTGATTGGCCTCCCGATTCGAATCAACGTCGGGAAAAAGGCCGGTGAAGGTGTCGTCGAAGTGAAACTTCGCGCAACAGGCGAAGTCATCGAAACAACGGTCGACGACTTACAAGCCGTTTTGACAGCACAGTTAGATGCACTCCAGTGATGACATGAAGGTGACGGTTCTCGCCGTCACCTTCATTTGTCCATGTTGAACGAAGAGGGGGGATTACTGACCCGTGGAAGCCAATCAAAAAATGTTATTGCTCTTGAACGACCTCGGCATTACGACCGAGACGGATCAATTTGACGGTGCCGAGTTGACGCGTCTTGTCGTCAACAAACAGCGGCGGACGTGGACGTTCCATTTTCGGTTGCACCACGTCTTGCCGTATGAGGTACATCAACTGTTCATGAGTCGACTTGAAAGTCGTTACGCGACGTTCGCGGATGAAGTGTACGCCCGCTTCACAACGGAACAGGGCGGTAAGGATGCGGACTATATCGACTACTGGCCGCGTATCGTCAGCGAACTGAGTCAAGTGTCCGGGGCGATGCGTACGTACTTCGCCTCCGTCCAACCGCGCTTTATGCAAAATAAACTGCTCATCCCCGTGCGCTCCGCACCTGAGGCGAGTTATGTCGATAAAGAGTTATGTCAAGAAGTCCAGGCGCTGTACAGTGCGTACGGCTTCACGAAAAAGCCGTGCCAAGCCCAGTTCTCAGAAGACGTGGAAGCGAACCAAGCCCTCCGCGAGCAAGTCGTTCAGGAAGACATCGAACAAGCGAAAATGGCGCTCGCCGCCCAGTTCGCCAAGACGACCGAGTCGAACGAGGAGCCGGTTACCGAGGTGCGCATGGGTGCGCTGATTAAAGATGAAATCGTCCAAATTAAGACAATCATCGAAGAAGAACGACGCGTCGCCATTCGTGGACTCGTCTTCTCGGCCGAACGAAAAGAATTGAAGAGCGGGAAGAAACTGTTCACGTTCAAGATGACGGACTATACCGATTCGCTCATCGTCAAAGTGTTCGCCCGTGACGATGATGACGACCGCATGCTCAGCGCCGTCAAAAAAGGCATGTGGATTCAAGCGGCGGGACGTGTCGAAGACGATAGCTTCATGCGCGAACTATGCATGATGGCCTCGCAGCTCCAAGAAGTGAAAGTCGAGCCCGTCCGTGACGAGTGGGACGGTGAGAAACGTGTCGAGCTGCACGCCCATACGCAGATGAGCCAGATGGATGCCGTCACGAACGTGTCGGCGCTCGTCGCCCGAGCCGCCAAATGGGGACATCGCGCCATCGCGATCACGGACCACGCCGGCGTCCAATCGTTTCCTGAGGCGTATTACGCGGGCAAGAAAAACGATATTAAAGTGCTGTTCGGTGTCGAGGCGAACGTCGTCAATGACGGTGTCCCGGTCGCCTACCATCCGACCGATATCGCTCTCGACGATGCGACATACGTCGTCTTCGACGTCGAGACGACCGGTCTTTCGGCAGTCTATAACAAGATTATCGAACTGGCCGGGGTGAAGATTAAAGACGGGGAAATCATCGACCGCTTCGAGGCGTTCGCGGACCCGAAACATCCGCTCTCGGCGACGACGATCGAGTTGACGGGCATCACTGACGACATGGTCCATGGTCAGCCGGACCCGGAAGTGATCACGAAACAGTTCGTCGACTGGTGCGGCGACAGTATCCTCGTCGCGCATAACGCGGCGTTCGATATGGGCTTCCTCGAGGCGACGCTCCGGAGCGGTGGCCATGAGCCGGACGACTATCCGGTCATCGATACGCTCGAGCTCGCGCGGACGATTTTGCCGACGCTCAAAAACCATCGACTGAACACGCTCGCCAAACGATTCGACATCGAATTGACCCAGCACCACCGGGCGATATACGATGCCGAGGCGACGGCTTATCTATTGATGAAGCTGCTCGATCTCGCCAAGCAGATGTTCGAGATGCAGACGCACCGCTCGCTCAACGCGAAAGTCGGGAGTGACGTCTCGAAGATTCGGCCATTCCATGCGACGATTTATGCGAAAAATAAGAAACCTGGATTACGTCACTTGTATGAGTTGATCTCGCTCTCACATATCGACTATTTGTTCCGGATGGCCCGGATGCCACGTTCTGAACTCATCAAACGTCGAGAGGGCCTTTTGATAGGATCGGCCTGCGACAACGGTGAGATTTTTGACGCGGCGCTGAACAAGTCGGACGAAGAACTCGAGAAGATGATGGCGTTCTACGACTTTATCGAGATTCATCCGCCGGCGCTTTATTTACATTTAATCGATAAAGAAATCGTCGCGAACGAACTCGAGCTCCGGGACATCATCAAACGGATCATTCGTGTCGCGAAGCAAGCAAATCTGCCTGTCTGTGCGACGGGGAACGTCCATTATCTCGACCGGACGGACCGCTCGTACCGTGAAATCTTGATTCGGACGCAAGGTGGGGCGAACTTCATTAACACGCGTAAAGAACTCCCACAAGCGCATTTCCGGACGACGAAGGAAATGATGGAAGAGTTCAAGTTCCTCGGCGACGAACTGGCCCGTGAAATCGTCATCACGAACCCGAACGCGATCGCCGACCAAATCGAGTCGATTCAAATCATCCCGGATGAGCTGTTCACCCCGAAGATTGAAGGGGCGGACGACGAAGTCCGTAACATGAGCTATGACATGGCTCGCTCGATTTATGGCGAGGAACTTCCGGAAATCGTCGAGGCCCGGCTCGAGAAAGAACTGAAATCGATTATCGGTCACGGGTTCGCCGTCATCTATCTCATTTCGCATAAACTCGTGAAGAAGTCGCTCGACGATGGCTACCTCGTCGGGTCACGGGGGTCGGTCGGTTCGAGTCTCGTCGCGACGATGACCGAGATTACCGAGGTCAATCCGCTCCCACCGCACTATGTCTGTCCGAAGTGTAAGCATTCTTACTTCTTCAATGATGGGTCGGTCGGTTCAGGATATGACTTGCCGGACAAGGAGTGTCCGGAATGCGGCACGTGGTATAAGAAAGACGGCCACGATATCCCGTTCGAGACGTTCCTCGGTTTCAAAGGGGATAAAGTCCCGGATATCGACTTGAACTTCTCTGGGGAATATCAGCCGCACGCCCACGCCTACACGAAAGTGTTGTTCGGTGAAGAGTACGTCTATCGTGCCGGCACGATCGGGACGATTGCTGACAAGACGGCGTACGGTTACGTGAAAGGGTATGCGACCGAGAACGATAAGATTTATCGGAACGCCGAAGTCGATCGGCTCGTGTCCGGTGTGACCGGTGTCAAACGGACGACCGGGCAACACCCGGGCGGAATCATCGTCGTCCCGGACTATATGGACATCGCGGAGATCTCGCCGATTCAATATCCGGCTGACGACAAGACGTCTGAATGGAAGACGACCCATTTCGACTTCCACTCGATTCATGACAACTTGCTCAAGCTCGACATTCTCGGGCACGATGATCCGACCGCGATTCGGATGCTCCAAGATTTGTCGGGCATCGACCCGCTGACGATTCCGACGGATGATCCGACGGTCATGAAGATTTTCTCATCACCGGAAGTGCTCGGCGTCACGCCGGAACAAATCGAATCGAAGACGGGGACGCTCGGCATCCCTGAGTTCGGGACGAAGTTCGTCCGGCAGATGCTCGAAGAGACGAAGCCGGCGACGTTCTCGGAGCTCGTCCAAATCTCAGGATTGTCTCACGGGACCGACGTTTGGATCGGGAACGCGAACGAATTGATTTACAACGGTACGTGTGAGTTAAAAGACGTCATCGGGTGTCGAGACGACATCATGGTCTATTTGATTTACGCCGGACTTGAACCGTCGTTCGCCTTCAAAATCATGGAGTCGGTTCGAAAAGGGAAAGGCTTGACCGAGGAGATGGAGTCCGAGATGCGCGCGAACGCGGTACCGGAATGGTATATCGCCTCGTGTAAAAAAATTAAGTACATGTTCCCGAAAGCGCACGCGACGGCGTACGTCTTGATGGCCGTCCGCATCGCGTATTTCAAAGTCCATCATCCGATTTTGTATTACGCGACGTACTTCACGGTCCGGGCCGGCGACTTCGATTTGTCGGCGATGATCAAAGGGTCGCAAGCCGTCCGGAAAGCGATGTCGGATATCCGCGAAAAAGGATTCGATGCGACGGCGAAAGACAAAGGGCTTCATACCGTGCTCGAACTCGCACTCGAGATGCTCGAGCGGGGCATGAAGTTCCAAAACATCGATTTATATCGTTCGAGCGCGACCGAATTCTTGATTGAAGGCAACACGCTCATCCCGCCGTTCAACGCAGTCGACGGTTTAGGGACGAATGCGGCCAAGGCCATCGTCGAGGCACGGGCCGAAGGTCAGTTCTTGTCGAAAGAAGATCTCCGGAAACGGGCCAAGTTATCGAAAACGATTATCGAGACGCTCGACACGATGAAATGTCTTGAAGGCCTGCCGGATGAGAACCAGCTGTCATTCTTTGATTTTGGGGTGTAAGTTGCAGAAAATCGGGAAAATATGATATATTAGTATCGAACAAAGTTGGATACTACGACGGAAAGGAGTAGGGAACCCTACTCCTTTCTTGTATGTAAAAGCCAAGAAGGAGGGATGAGAGTGTCCAAAATAACAGAGGTCGTCGAAGCCATCGCTTTGCCGATCGTCGAGCAAGCGAACATGGAATTAGTCGACGTTGAATTCGTGAAAGAAGGTCCGGACTGGTTCTTGCGCGTCTACATCGACAAGCCGGGGGGCGTCGATTTAGATGATTGCGTCAATATCAACGAACAACTCTCGGAGAAACTAAACGAAACCGACCCGATCGAACAAGCCTATTATCTTGACGTCTCGAGTCCCGGTGCGGAGCGCCCGCTCAAGAAACCGGTCGACTTTGAACGGGCGATTGGAAAAAACGTCTACATCAAGACGTTCGCCCCAATCGAGGGTGCCAAAGAGTTCGAAGGTATTTTAACGGCGTACGACGGTGAAACGGCTGTCGTCGAGACAAAAATCAAGACACGTAAAAAAGCGATCTCGCTACCAGTAGACAAAATTGCACAAGCCCGCCTAGCGGTCACGTTTAGTTAAGGAGAGGTAAAGATGGGGCCACAATTACTCACAACAATCGAACAGATTGCAAAAGAAAAGGGGATCGAGAAAGACATCATCATCGATGCGCTCGAGCAAGCGCTCATCTCGGCATATCGCCGAAATGTCGCCAACCCGAACGAACACGTCAAAGTCGAGTTCGACCAAGTGACAGGCGATATTCGCGTGTTCGCCTTGCTTGAAGTCGTCGAGCGTCTCACGCAGCCGGAGCAACAGCTCTCGCTCGAAGAAGCGCACGAAATCGACCCGAACTACGAGCTCGGTGACTTCCACAAGGAAGAAGTGACGCCGAGCGATTTCGGTCGCGTCGCGGCGATGACGGCGAAACAAGTCGTCACGCAAAAGATGCGCGAAGCCGAGCGCGAGCGGATTTACAACCACTTCGCGGACAAAGAAGACGAGATCATGACGGGAATCGTCGAACGTTTCGATCCGCGCAACTTGTATATCGGCCTTGAGAACAACATCGAGGCGGTGCTCACACCGAACGAACAGATGCCGAACGAATCGTACCAGATTCATGACCGGATCAAAGTGTACGTGACGAAAGTCGACTCGACGACGAAAGGTTCTGGCGCTGCGATTCAAGTGTCGCGGACGCACCCGGGCCTCCTCCGTCGTCTATTCGAACTCGAAGTGCCGGAAATCGCGAACGGGACGGTCGACGTCATGTCGGTGTCGCGTGAGGCGGGGGACCGTTCGAAGATCGCGGTCCATTCCGATATCGTCGACCCGGTCGGTGCTTGCGTCGGTCCGAAAGGGCAACGCGTCCAAACGATCGTCGATGAGTTGAACGGCGAGAAGATTGATATCGTGCGCTGGTCGGAAGATCCGAAAGAGTTCGTCAAAAACGCACTGAGCCCGGCTCAAGTCGTGGCCGTATACGTGAACGAGCCAGCCAAGTCGACGACGGTCGTCGTCCCGGACTATCAATTGTCGCTCGCAATCGGGAAGCGTGGTCAAAACGCGCGCCTTGCCGCCAAGTTGACAGGATGGAAGATCGACATTAAGAGCGAAACGGATGCGGAAGCGCTCGACTTGTTCGATACGTACGCCGAAAAAGTTGAATCGGAGCCAGAAATTGTTCACAATGAAATGGAACAGGCTGACGAGACAGTGCTTGAGTCGACGACGGTAAAAGAAGAGGAATGATCATGAAGCAAAAGAAACTTCCTTTGCGCAAATGTGTGGTCACGCAAGAGATGTTACCGAAAAAAGACTTGATTCGTGTCGTCCGGACGCCTGAAGGCGACGTCGTCATCGACCCGACCGGGAAGATGAACGGACGAGGCGCATACTTGTCGAAACAGATGGACGTCATCCGTTTAGCAGAGAAAAAACGGACGCTCGACCATCATTTGAAAGTGAAGACGGATGAGACACTTTATGAACAGCTGAAACAAGCAGTTGAAGGAGACGTCTCATGAGCCAGTGGGAATCATTGTTAGGCCTTGCCGCAAGAGCGAGGAAAGTAACGATGGGAGAAGAGTTTGTATTAAAGGATATTCGGGCTGGCCGCGCCAAGCTCGTCATCCTTGCCGGAGACGCAGGACCGTCAACGAGAAAACGGGTCACCGACAAATGTACATCGTATGGTGTTCCTTACGTGGAAGTGAGCGACCGATATACGATCGGCGCTGCCATGGGGAAAGATATGCGGGTCGTCGTGTCAGTGACCGAATCCGGATTTGCGAACAAGCTTAAGCAACTTCTCTCGTAACTATTAACGGAGGTGGATGCTTTGGGAAAACGCGTCTATGAATTTGCAAAAGAACAGAACGTAACAAGTAAACAAGTCATTACCCAGCTCGAAAAATTGAACAAGCCGGTGAAGAATCATATGGCTGTTTTAGATGAGGAATCGGTGAAACAATTGGATCGAATTTTTAACCCTGAGAAATATCGTGCGGCTGAACAGAAAGCGGCACCGAAAGCGGCGACTGAACAGCCGAAAGAGCAACCGAAGCAAGAGAAGAAAGAAGCGCCAAAAACGCGTCAAGCTGCTCCGCAAGGCAATCAATCAAACCGCGGCGGAAGCAACCGTTTCGGTGGGAACAACCGTAACGACAACCGCAACAAGAAACGCGGAAAAGGGAAAGGCAAGCCGGCGAAGGCAGCCATCCCGCAAGAAGCGGATCCAAACTCGAAGACGAGCCAACGGAAAGCTGCGCGTCTCGCACAAGAGGCGGAGATGGGCAACGTCATCAAGTACGAGGACGTCTTGAGCGTATCGGACTTGGCCTCGAAAATGAATAAAAAGCCAAACGAGATCATCATGAAGTTGATGGGTCTTGGTGTCATGGCGACGATCAACCAAACGCTCGATGACGAGACGATTGAATTGCTCGCATCAGAGTTCGGGTTTGAAGTCGAGAAAGAGGTCGTCGTCGATGAAATCGACTTTGAGACGGTCGAAGTCGACTTCTCAGAATATGACCTTGAAGAACGCCCGGCAGTCGTGACGATCATGGGTCACGTCGACCATGGTAAAACGACGCTTCTCGACTCGATTCGGAACACGAAAGTCGTTGCCGGCGAAGCAGGTGGCATCACACAGCATATCGGTGCGTATCAAGTACAAGTCAACGACAAGAAGATCACGTTCCTCGACACACCTGGTCACGCCGCCTTCACGACGATGCGTGCTCGTGGGGCCGAAGTGACGGACATCGCGATCATCGTCGTCGCAGCGGATGATGGTGTCATGCCACAGACAGAAGAAGCGATTTCGCACGCGAAAGCGGCGAACGTTCCAATCATCGTCGCAGTCAACAAGATGGACAAGGAAGGGGCGAACCCCGACCGCGTCAAACAAGAGTTGACTGAATTCGGATTGATTCCTGAAGAGTGGGGCGGCGAAACGATTTTCGTTCCGATTTCAGCCCTTCAAGGTGGAGGCATCGACGAGTTGCTCGAGATGATCCTTCTCGTTTCAGAAGTCGAAGAATACAAATCGACGCCTGACATGCCAGCCCGCGGTACGGTCATCGAAGCGAAGCTCGACAAAGGCCGTGGTCCAGTCGCGACGCTTCTCGTTCAACACGGAACGCTTCGCATCGGAGACTCGATCGTCGTCGGCAGCACGTTCGGTCGTGTCCGGGCGATGGTCAACGATATCGGTCGTCGTGTGAAAGAAGTCGGTCCATCGACCCCGATCGAAATCACAGGATTGAACGACGTTCCGCAAGCCGGTGACCAGTTCATCGTGTTTGAAGACGAGAAGAAGGCACGGGCCATCGGGGAAAAACGTTACCAACGTTACCTCGAATCACAGCGTCGTGAGTCGGCGAAAGTCAGCCTTGACGACTTGTTCAGCCGGATTCAAGAAGGCGAAGTGAAAGACTTGAACGTCATCATCAAAGCGGACGTTCAAGGTTCAGCGGAAGCACTCGCTGGGTCACTCCGTAAGATTGACGTCGAAGGCGTCAAAGTTAACATCGTCCACCAAGGTGTCGGTGCGATCACAGAAGGTGACGTCATCCTCGCCTCAGCTGCGAACGCCATCATCATCGGTTTCAACGTCCGTCCTGACGGGAATGCCCGTTCTATGGCGGAACAAGAGAACGTTGAAATGCGTCTCCATCGCATCATCTATAACGCCATCGAAGAGATCGAGAGCGCGATGAAAGGGATGCTCGACCCAGAGTTCGTTGAAGAGATCACAGGACAAGTTGAAGTCCGTGACGTCTTCAAAGTCTCAAAAGTCGGAACGATCGCAGGATGTTACGTCACGGAAGGTAAAATCTCACGTGACGCCGGTGTCCGTGTCATCCGTAACGGGATTGTCGTCTACGAAGGCAAACTCGACACGCTCCGCCGCTTCAAAGATGATGTCAAAGAAGTTGCGACAGGTTATGAGTGTGGAATTAAAGTCGAGAAGTTTGATGACATCAAAGTCGAAGACGTCATCGAAGCGTTCGTCATGAAAGAAGTCGAACGGAAATAAAGCGAGGAGGGAACACGTATGAACATTCGTGCCCAACGCGTCGCTGAACAGATGCGTAAAGAAATCACAGACATTTTACTTCGTGAAGTGAGCGATCCGCGTACGAAGAACGCGACGATCACGAGCGTCGAAGTGACGGGAGACTTGCAACAAGCGACCGCCTATTATACCGTGCTCGGAGACGACGCTGAAGTAAAGGCAGAGACGCAAGCAGGACTCGATAAGGCGAGCGGTTTCATCCGCCGTGAAATCGGCAGCCGCATCCGTCTTCGGAAAACACCGGAATTGACGTTCGCGTACGATTCATCGGTCGCATATGGTAGCCATATCGACTCGTTGATTCGCGACTTGAACAAAGGCGAATAATGGAAAGGGGGACTCACGTCTCCCTTTTTCATGTGGAGGGAAAAACATGGAACCGACAGGAGTACTCATCCTTGATAAAGATGCCGGCATGACGAGTCATGACTGTGTCTTCAAACTGCGCAAGTTATTCCAAACGAAAAAAGTGGGCCATACGGGCACACTCGATCCAGAAGTGACCGGGGTGTTGCCGATTTGTCTCGGTCGGGCGACGAAGTTATCACGCTTTTTGACGGACGAAGGGAAGCGATATGTTGCCGAGGTGACGATTGGGACGGCGACGATGACCGAGGACGCCCATAGCGAAGTTGTCGAGGCGCGTGACGTCGAGGCAACGGCGTTCACGGCCGCAGACGTCGATCGTGTCCTACAGACGCTGACCGGAACGATTGAACAGATTCCACCTTATTACTCGGCTGTCAAAGTGAACGGGAAGAAGCTGTATGAGTATGCTCGGAAAGGGCAAACGGTCGAACGGCCGCGCCGGATGGTCGAGATTCACCAACTCGTAAGGACGAGCGAACTTACGTTCAATGACAACGTCTGTCGTTTCCGAATCGAAGTCGACTGCGGGAAAGGGACGTTCATCCGCACACTCGCCGTTCAAATTGGCGAACAGCTTGGGTATCCGGCGCACATGAGCGACCTTCGCCGAACCATGTCGGGTTCGTTCGATGAAGCGGCCGCAGTCAGCCTTGAGACGCTCATGGCGTTTGAGACGGTCGAGGAACGGATGCACTATGTCATCCCGCTCGAAGAAGTCATCAAACGCTGGCCGACGATGACGATTGCGGCGAACCGGGAACGGTATATCCGTAACGGCGGCAAGTTGAACGACGTCTCGCTCGAATTCGAGCTGTTTACTGTCTATAATGAAGAAGGAATTCCGCTCGCCCTCTACCGACGGCTTGACGGAACGACAGACGCAACAGTCGAGGTCATGTTGACGATCGACTAAGGGGGAAACGAAAGTATGGAAACGATACATCTCACATATCCCGAGACGCCGGACGTTGTCCCTTCGGTCATGGTGCTCGGATTCTTCGATGGTGTCCACACGGGCCATCAAGCCGTGATTCGCCATGCGCAGGAACAAGCGGAGCGGCTGAACGTACCGGTCACGGTCGTCACGTTCGACCCACATCCGAAGCAAGTGCTGTCCAACAAACCGGACGCGGTGCGTTACATCACGCCGCTCTCGCGCAAGTTGAAGCGCATCGAATCGCTCGGAGTCGAACGCTGCCTCGTCTTGACGTTCACGAAAGAACTCGCGGGCCTATCGCCGCAACAGTTTGTCGACGACTATTTGATTGGCGCCGGTGCCGTCCACGTGACGGCCGGATTTGATTATTCGTATGGCAAGTTCGGGGAAGGGACAATGGAGACGATGCCGTTCCATGCCCGCGGTCGCTTCACGACGTCGGTCGTCAATGAACAGACCGAGGGTGGGGAGAAAGTTTCGTCGACCCGGATTCGAAAACTGCTCGGTGCCGGGGAAGTGGATGCGGCGGCAACGCTGCTTGGTTCCCCTTATGTGATTTGTGGGGAAGTCATCCACGGAGATGCCCGCGGACGCACGATTGGATACCCGACGGCGAACGTCGTCATGGACGCCTCTTACGTCATGCCACGGCTCGGCGTGTACGCGACGCGGGTCCGGTTGCGTGACGGTCGGACGTTTCATGCGATGACGAACGTCGGGCGGCGCCCGACGTTTTATGACACGGGCGACGTCTCAATCGAGAGTCACTTGTTTGATTTCTCTGAGGACTTATACGGACAATTGATTGAGATCGAATGGGTCCGATTCATTCGCAACGAGCGGGCGTTCGACGGCCTCGATTCGCTCATCGCGCAGTTGAAGCAAGACGAGACGAAGGCCCGCTCAATCCTATCTTGACTTTAAACACGGACTCCTGTATTCTATTTTGGTACGCAAAGTACACCGTTTCGCTTGGCTGATCGATTCACCAACGTCGGCTCGGCAACGCGGCAATTTTATTTAATTGGAGGTGGAGAGGCAAATGGCACTCTCAAAAGAACGTAAGAATGAAATCATCGCGGAATACGCGACAAAACAAGGTGACACTGGTTCACCGGAAGTTCAAGTTGCAGTATTGACTGAACAAATCAACACATTAAACGATCATCTTCGTACACACAAGAAAGACCACCACTCACGTCGCGGTCTTTTGAAAATGGTTGGACGTCGCCGTAACTTGCTTACGTACCTTCGTAACAAGGACGTTACACGTTACCGTGAATTGATTCAACGCCTTGGTCTTCGTCGCTAATCCGACCGGACCACGTGACGGGCTGGGACATTTGTTCCTAGTCCGTTTCTTCTTTTTTAAAAGGAAAATCATTAGACATTCGTAGGTATGAGTTACATAATAAACTAGATAAGGTTTGAGAGGAGAATGTTCATGTTAGGTACGAAACAAGTATTTTCTACAGAATGGGGCGGACGTCCGCTATCTGTAGAAGTCGGCCAACTCGCGAAACAAGCGAACGGTTCGGCGCTCGTGCGTTACGGTGACACGGTCGTGCTCGCCACGGTAACCGCATCGAAAGCACCAAAAGATTTAGATTTCTTCCCGCTTACGGTCAACTACGAAGAAAAACTGTATTCGGTCGGTAAAATTCCAGGAGGATTCCTTCGTCGGGAAGGTCGTCCTGGTGAGAACGCGATTTTGACGTCACGTCTCATCGACCGTCCGATTCGCCCACTCTTCCCGGATGGATTCCGTCACGATATCCAAGTCATGATTTACGTCATGTCAAACGACCCGGACTGCTCGGCAGAGATGGCCGGTATGCTCGGAACGTCGGTCGCCCTTTCAATCTCGGACGTCCCGTTTGACGGACCGATTGCCGGTGCCACGGTTGGCCGCATCGATGGCGAGTTCATCGTCAACCCGACGACGGAACAACTCGAAAAGACAGAACTCGAGCTTCAAGTCGCCGGTACGGCTGACGCCATCAACATGGTTGAGGCCGGTGCGAACGAAGTCTCAGAAGACATCATGCTCGAGTCAATCTTGTTCGGTCACGATGAGATTAAAAAGCTCGTCGCGTTCCAAAACGAGATCGTCGCAGCTGTCGGGAAACCGAAATTCGAATATACTGTGTCGAAGTTTGACGAGACGTTGTCAGCTGAGCTCGAAGCGGCCCGCCCTGAAATCGTCGAGGCCGTTCAAGTCGAAGAGAAGCATGCCCGTGACGAGGCGATCAATGAAGTCATCGCCAAGTACGTCGCGATTTACGAAGAGCGTCTCGCGGACGAGCCGGCCAAGTTGAAAGAAGTGTCTGGCATTTTGAACAAGTTCGTCAAAGATGAAGTCCGCCGCTTGATTACACTTGAGAAGGTCCGTCCTGACGGTCGCCGTCCTGACGTGATTCGCCCGCTCGCTTCGGAAGTCGGCTTGTTGCCGCGCGCCCACGGCGTCGGTTTGTTCACACGCGGTCAGACGCAAGTCATGTCGGTCGCGACACTTGGCGTCATCGGTGATGCGCAAATCATCGACGGCATCGGTCTCGAAGAGAACAAACGCTTCATGCACCATTACAACTTCCCGCCGTTCTCGGTCGGTGAAGCGCGTCCGGTCCGGGCACCAGGTCGTCGTGAAATCGGTCACGGGGCACTCGGTGAGCGTGCGATGCTCCCGGTCATCCCGAAGGAAGCGGATTTCCCGTACACGATTCGTCTCGTGTCGGAAGTACTTGAGTCGAACGGTTCTAGTTCACAGGCTTCAATCTGTGGCTCGACGCTCGCCCTCATGGACGCTGGTGTACCAATCAAGGCCCCGGTTGCCGGGATTGCGATGGGTCTCATCATGGAAGGCGAACACTACACGGTCCTCACGGATATCCAAGGGCTCGAAGACCACCTCGGCGACATGGACTTTAAAGTCGCGGGAACGAAAGACGGAATCACGGCACTTCAAATGGATATCAAGATTGCAGGGATCACACGCGACATCTTGGTCGAGGCACTCGAACAAGCGCGTGTGGGCCGTCTCCATATCTTGAGCCACATGCTCGAGACGCTCGATGCGCCACGTCCGCAGTTGTCGAAGTATGCACCGAAGATTGTCACGATGACGATCAACCCGGACAAGATTCGCGACGTCATCGGACCAGGTGGGAAGATGATCAACAGCATCATCGACCAGACCGGTGTCAAAATCGATATCGAACAGGACGGAACGGTGTTCATCGCCTCGACCGACCAAGACGGCATCGACATGGCGATGGCGCTCATCGGTGACATCGTCCGTGAAGTCGTCGTCGGCGAAGAGTTCGACGCGACCGTCCGCCGGATTGAGAAGTTTGGTGCGTTCGTCGAATTGTTCAAAGGAAAGGACGCACTCGTCCACGTCTCAGAGTTCAGCTTAGAGCGTGTCGCGAACGTCGAAGACGTCGTCAAACTTGGCGATACAATCAAAGTCCGCGTGACCGAGATTGATGACAAAGGCCGCGTCAACGCTTCACACAAACTGCTCATCCTTGAAGGGTTGTCACCGGAGGAACGCGAAGCTTATGAAGCGAAACGGAAAGCGCAACGTGAGAGTCGCCCACCACGTGATAGCCGTCCGCCGCGTCGTGACGGAGATCGTCGCCCGCCAAGATCGACAAACTAATTCATGCTGGCCATCGTCTATCGCGATGGCCTTTTTCATAGGAGTGATAAGATGGAATGGATCACATTAGACAACGGCGTCCGCATCGTCATCGAACCGATGGCAGACGTCCGGAGCACGTCGACCGGGGTGTTCATCAAAGCCGGGACGCGCACTGAAGACAAGTCCGAGATTGGAATCAGTCATTTGATTGAACACATGCTATTTAAAGGGACGAAGACGAGGTCGGCGAAAGAGATCGCCTCGTTCTTCGATGAGCTTGGTGGTAGCGTCAACGCCTTCACATCGAAAGACCATACGTGTTATTACGTGAAGACACTCGACGACCACGCTTTGATCGCGTTTGACGCGCTCGCGGACATGCTGTTCAACTCGGTCTTCGATGAAGCCGAACTCGAGAAGGAAAAACGCGTCGTACTCGAAGAAATCAAAATGTATGAAGATACACCGGAAGACCTCGTCCACGAACTGCTCGCAACGGCCGTCTATCAAGACGACGTGCTGGCCGAACCGATTCTTGGGACGGAGTCGAGCGTGCTCGGCCTCACCCGCGACCAGTTGCTTCGATACGTGGAAACACGGTATACAGGCAACCGCGTCGTCGTGTCGATTGCCGGACACGTGCCGGATGAACTCATCGAGGCCGTTAAAGCGAGGTTTGCCGGTCTCCCAACAGGGGAATCTTCGAAAGAATCGACCGTACCGACGCTACACGCCGAGGTCGTGAAAAAAGAAAAAGAGACCGAGCAAGCCCATCTCTGTTGGAACTTCGAGGCGATTGCCGCGACCGATGACCGGTTACCGCATCTGGCCCTGCTGAACAACGCCATCGGGGCGACGATGTCATCCCGCTTGTTCCAGTCGATTCGCGAAGAACAAGGGCTCGCCTACTCAATCTATTCGTATTATACGACGTTCGACGATCACGGGACGTTCACGATTTATATCGGGACGTCGAAAGACACGCTCGACCAAGTCGAGTCGATTATGGACCGTGAACTCGCGGCGTTGAAGACGAGCGGCTTGACGGACGACGAAGTCGAGAAAGGGAAGCGGCAACTGAAAGGCTCGCTCGTTCTCGGCAATGAGAGCACGAGCGCGCGGATGAATCGCAACGGCCGCAACCTCGTCCTATTAGATGAGGTGGAACCGATCGATGTCGTCCTCGATAAAGTAGACCGGATCGAGACGCGTGACGTGAACGCCCTCATTCGTGAAGTGCTCAGCCATGCTCCTGCCAAATCTTATGTCCTTCCGTCCGAAGACTGACTTGAAACCGAATTGTAAGTTCTCTACACTGATTAAGAGGTATTCTTTACTTTGGACAGGATACAGGTGAAAGAAGGGAAAGACTTGAACTTAACCGATTTAGCAAAACACATTCAATTGATTAACCAACTATCAAACTCTGACATCAACGTGACCCACGTGACGACCGACTCGCGCGAAGTCGTCCCCGGGACGCTGTTCGTCGCGATCAAAGGGTACACGGTCGATGGACACGACTACGCCGCGACCGCCGTTGAACGCGGTGCCGTCGCCATCGTCAGCGACCGTCCGCTCGACGTGCCGGTACCGAACTTGGTCGTCCGGGACAGCTCGAGAGCCGTCGGACTGTTGGCTTCAGCATTTTATGGCTACCCGTCAGAACAGATGCGCATGTTCGGCATCACCGGGACGAACGGGAAGACGACGACGACGACGATTTTACGCGACGTCCTCGCAGAGCTCGGGCATAGTACCGGCTTGATTGGGACGGTCGAAGTCCGCATCAACGACCGGGTCGTACCGAGCAAGAACACGACGCCGCAAAGTTCAGAACTGCAGCAACTGTTGGCGCAGATGAAGGCCGAAGGGGTGACGGACGTCATGATGGAAGTGTCGTCACACGGGCTCGAACTCGGCCGTGTCATCGGCACCGATTTCGATATCGTCGGCTTCACGAACTTGACCCATGACCATCTCGACTTCCATGGCACGTTTGATAATTATGCCCGTGCGAAAGGGTTGCTCTTCGCCCAGCTCGGTCAAATCGCGTCCCGTGGCAAAGTCGCCGTCTTGAATGCGGACGATCCATATAGCAAGCTCTATGAGACGATGACGGGTGCGCGTGTCATGACATACGGCATCGACGCCCCGGCTGACGTCTTGGCGACGAATATCGTGCAGACGTTGTCTGATACGAGTTTCCATCTTCACTATCAAGGGGAGAGCTTGCCGGTGACGGTTCAGTTCATCGGACGCTTCAACGTGTACAATATTCTCCTTGCGACAGGGTGTCTGCTCGCTGCGGGTTATTCGCTCGCGAAGATTATTGAGGCGCTCGAGGCGATTCATCCGGCCAAAGGGCGGATGCAACGGCTCGACGTGCCTGGTTATAACGTCTACGCTGACTATGCCCACACGCCGGATGGTATCGAGCAATGTTTGAAATCGCTCGTCGGCGTCCCGAAGGAAGACATCATCTTCTTGATTGGGACGGGCGGCAATCGTGATGTGACGAAACGACCGACGATGGGCCAGATGGCCTCAAAGTACGCCGGCACGGTCGTCATCACGACGGATGACCCCCGCTTTGAAGCATATGACTCCATCACGAGCGGCATCGCTTCAGGCATGACGCACGACAACTTCGTCGAGATTGGTGACCGTGAAGAAGCGGTCCGATATGCGGCAAGCCTCGCGAAACCGACGAACATCGTCGTCTTGGCCGGAAAAGGGCACGAAAAATATCAAATCATCGGCAACGAAAAAATTCCGCTCGATGAAGAGAAAATTGTTCGAGCGACAATCTTGAAGACGGAGGAATCATGATTTATGGCAGTACAACCTATCAGTTTGACAGAGAAACAGCATGACGATTTCGTCAAAGCCCATGACCGGGGAGATTTGCTCCAACTTTCAAGTTGGGCCAGCGTCAAGCGTCAAAACGGTTGGTCAGGAGAACGCATCGCCGTCGGGACGAACGGAACGACGACAGGGGTCGCCCTGTTATTGTTCAAACAAGTGCCGAAGCTCCCGTTCACGCTATGTTACGCCCCGCGTGGCTTCGTCGTCGACTATGACGACACAGAGTCGCTCAAAGTATTGACCGAAGAGGCGAAACGTGTCGCGAAAGACCGACGTGCCATCACGATCAAAATCGACCCGAACATCGACCGCGATGAAGTCCCGGGCTTGATGACGGAGATGACCGAGCTCGGTTTTATTCATAAAGGGTATGGCGGCGGATTCGATTATGCACAGCCCCGCTTCACGATGGAAACGGATTTGCGCCCGAGCGAGAAAGAGATTTTCGGGAAGTTTCACCATAAGTTCCGCTATAACGTTCGGCTCGCGGAAAAGAAAGGCATCGTCTGTACCGAGGTCGGTCGTGACGGTCTGAAGACGTTCGCCGAGTTGATGAAAGTGACAGGGGAACGGGACGGATTTTCCACGCGCGGACTCGATTACTTCGAGAACCTGTATGACTGCCTTCAACCGAATGACGCCCGCCTGTTCTTGACGAAACTCGAGCCGAGCCTTGCCCTCGAGCAACAGCGACAGACGCTCGAGAAAGCGACGCGAGAGCTCGCGAAAATCGAGCGGGCGCTCGAGAAGGAGACCGTCGAGAAGAAACGGTCGAGCTTGACGAATCGCGAGAAACAGACACGCGAACAGATTGAAAAAATCGAGACAGCGTTGCCGGAGCTCGTCGAACTCGACAAGCGCTATCCGGACGGCCTCGTCTTGTCGGGTGGTCTGTTGACGCTCGCCGGTCGCCGCTCGTACTACTTGTACGGCGCGTCATCGAACGAGTTCCGTGAATTCATGCCGAACCACCTCATGCAATGGACGATGATGCAAGCCGCAAAAGAGAGCGGAGCCGAACGGTACGATTTCGGCGGCGTCTCTGGTAAAACGGACCCGGACGATGAATACGCGGGACTTTACGCCTTTAAGTCAGGGTGGGGCAGTGACATGATTGAGAAGGTCGGAGAGTTCGACCTCGTCTTGAATCGTCTGCTCTATTTCGCCCTCGAAAAAGGACTTCCGCTCGTCAAAGGACTCCGTAAACGGTTCAGACGATGAAGTGGACCGGTGTCTTGACGTTCGCGATGGTCGCGTTTCTCGTCGGCATCTTCTTGGCGTACTCGTTTTCACGTCCAGGACCGACGCCTTGGGTGGATGAGCCATCGTTTGAGGCAGGGATGTGCAATCGGGCACCACAAGCCGAGCAGCCGATTGTCGAGCGGAGTGAGCGCGCCTTCTCGAACTTACATCCGCACGTCCGGGAACGAAGCGAGACGTTTGTCCGGCTCGCCTATTCGTGCCTTGGGCTCGAGGTTCGCCTGACGTCCGGTTATCGCTCCGAAGACGAGCAAAACGCGCTCTATGCGCAAGGTCGATCGGAGCCTGGCCAAATCGTCACGAACGCCAAGGCCGGACAGAGCTACCATAACTATGGACTCGCCGTCGATTTCGTCATCATCCATGACAACCGGGCCGACTATGATTTGTCATCTGACCACAATCGTTCCGGTGTGCCCGACTGGCAAGAACTCGGTGAGCTCGGCAAGGCGCTCGGATTCGAGTGGGGCGGCGATTGGCGTAACTTCCCCGACTATCCGCACCTGCAGATGGACTTCGGATTGTCGATTCGACAGCTCGCAGCAGGCAAGCGGCCAGGGGAACAAGCGACGATGCCGCTCGCCGATGTTTTAAAACCTCTAGTCGATTGAACGGAAATGTTGGCAATGAAGCCGTTTTCCGATACAATATTCAATAGCGATAAGTGGACGAACCAGAATATGAATCATCTAGGAGGTTTTTGTTAGTGTCAAAGAAGAAGACAGAGAACATTAGCGTCTTTGCGCTTGGAGGCGTAGGCGAAATCGGGAAGAACATGTACGTCGTGGAACTAGACGACGACATCTTCGTCATCGATGCCGGTCTCATGTTCCCAGGCGATGAGATGCTCGGGATTGATATCGTCATCCCTGACATTACGTATTTGAAAGAGAATAAAGACCGTGTCCGTGCCATTTTCATCACGCACGGTCACGAAGACCATATCGGTGGACTCAGTTATGTGCTCCGCGATTTGAAACACGTCCCCGTCTACGGGACGAAGTTGACGCTCGGTTTGATTGAGCTCAAATTGAAAGAGGCAGGCTTACTTAAAGAAGTCGACCTTCGATTGATTGACGCCAAAACGAAATTGACTATCGCTGATCATTTCATCACGTTCTTCCGCGTCAACCACTCGATTCCCGACTGCGTAGGGGTCTGCATCCAAACGTCTCAAGGGGCAATCGTCCATACGGGCGATTTCAAATTCGACTATACACCGGTCGATGGGAAACAGTCTGATTTCAATAAATTGGCCGCAATCGGGCAGCGAGGCGTCCTCGCCTTGTTATCAGACTCGACGAACGCGGAACGTCCGGGTCAAACCGGATCGGAGTCAATCGTTGGTGCCGAATTGAACGACGTCATCTATCAGGCGGAAGGGCGCGTCATCGTCGCCTCGTTCGCCTCGAACGTCCATCGTTTGCAACAAGTGTTCGCAGCGGCGGAAGCGAACGACCGGAAAGTCGCGGTCGTCGGCCGCAGCATGGTCAACATCGTCGAAGTGGCCCAAAAGTTGAACTACCTTCGTTTCAAGCCAAAAACGCTCGTTGAACTGTCACAAGTGAACCGTTTGCCTGACAACAAAGTCGTCATCTTGACGACCGGTTCACAAGGGGAACCGATGGCAGCGTTGACACGGATGGCACGGAACGCGCATAAACAAGTGAATATTCGCTTGAATGATACGGTCGTCATCGCTGCGACGCCGATCCCGGGTAATGAGAAGTCGGTTTCGAAAACGATCGACCTCTTGTTCCGTTCAGGTGCGAACGTCATCTATAACCAGCGGAAAGTTCACGTATCGGGACACGGTTCGGCTGAAGAGTTGAAGCTCATGCTCAACCTCGTCAAGCCGAAGTACTTCCTCCCGATTCACGGAGAATACCGGATGCAAATGGCGCACTCGAAACTTGCAGAACAAGTCGGCGTCAAATCAAATAACATCTTCATCGTCGAAAAAGGCGATGTGGTCGAGTTCACGGGTCGTAAGGCCCGGATGAGCCGTAAAGTTCCGGCCGGTAACGTCTTGATTGACGGAATCGGTGTCGGTGACGTCGGGAACATCGTGCTTCGGGACCGTCGCCTCTTGTCGCAAGACGGCGTCGTGCTCTGCGTCGTCACGTTGAACCGGAAACAAAAGAAATTGATTTCAGGCCCCGAGCTCATCTCGCGCGGATTCGTCTATATGCGTGAATCCGAAGAGATGATTTCTGAGGCGAACCGAATCGTCACAAAGCAAATCGAGAAGAGTCTCCAAGCTGGAAGCGATTGGACCGAATTGAAATCAAATATTCGTGAGCGGCTCAGCGTCTTCTTGTTCGAGCAGACGAAACGTCGTCCGATGATCTTGCCGATCATCATGGAGATATAATGAATTGAGGCAAAAGTCATCTGACTTTTGCCTTTTTTTTATAGGAGGAATCGAAAGTGACACAAAAAAAGGTGGCTCCAAAGTCAAGGAAAACACCGCCAAAACGGAAACGACCGGCTCCGAAAGCTCGAAAGAAACAACCGATTCCGTGGCGTACATATGGGTGGAGCGCATTCGTTCTTGCCGTGACGGCGTTCATCTTTTCATTATTTGAATTCGGCTGGGTCGGCACACGGACTTCCATGCTCGCCGTCACGTTATTTGGAGGCTGGGGAGCATTGACCTATCTCGCGATCGGCTTCACGTTGCTCATCTTTTTGAGCGATTGGAGGCCGAGCCAGCGGACGGGAATTTTCTTACTGTTCCTCGCTTTTCTATTGTTTGGCGACCTCGTCTGGGGGGCTGAGCGCGGAGCGATCAATGGTGCGCTCTATGACATGAATCATTACTTACTATCCGATTTCGGTATCATCTTCCTCGGAATCATTTGTCTTGTCGTCGGGATTTCTTTACTGTCCCCGACGATTTGGCGCAGTGCCGGCCAAAGACTGCTCGAGTCCGGTCGAGCGATCAAGCAAGAGTGGCAAGAACGGGAGCGCCCGGAACGAAAGACGGCTCCGGTTCGGAAAAAAGCGACGGCTTCCGTTCAGCGTGAATCAAAGCCATTGACCGAACCGTCAGAACCTGAACCGGAAACCGATGCGGTGACGATTCACGACATCCCAATCGTCGGATTCAGTGAACAAGTCGTCGCCGAGAAGCAAGAACAAAACCAAGGCACGAAAGCGGCAGAAAGCACGGATCAAGTTGCGGACATGGCGACCGAAGATATGATGATGACGGCAGCGCAAGACGTCTCGGACACGTATGAGCTCCCGACGTTCACCATTTTGTCCGAACCGGTCGTCACGGACTTATCGGGTGAGAACACCCGTTTGAAAGCGAATGCGACAAAACTCGTCCAAACGCTCAAGTCGTTCGGTGTCGGTGTGAAAGTGTTGAAAATTCATCTCGGACCGACCGTGACAAAATATGAGCTCCAACCGGATATCGGTGTGAAAGTGAGCCGGATCACATCGCTCAGTGACGACTTGGCGCTCGCTTTGGCGGCGAAAGACATTCGCATCGAGGCGCCGATTCCGGGCAAGGCGGCCATCGGGATTGAAGTGCCGAACCAAGAGGTCGCCCCGGTGTGCTTACGTGAAGTGCTGGAGGCCGATACGGTCAAACGTGAGGCGTCACCGTTACTCGTCGCGCTTGGGCGCAGCATCAGTGGCGAGACGGTGACCGTCGCCTTGAACAAAATGCCGCACTTGCTCGTAGCCGGGTCGACGGGCTCGGGGAAGTCGGTTTGTATCAACGGCATGATCGTGTCGATTTTGATGCGGACCCGGCCGGATGAGGTCCGATTGATGATGATTGACCCGAAGATGGTCGAGTTGAACGTCTATAACGGTGTCCCACACTTGTTGACGCCGGTCGTCACCGACCCGAAAAAGGCGGCACAGGCGCTCAAGCAAGTC